>NZ_QZFV01000083.1:0-68462 GCF_003600245.1 Amycolatopsis panacis | reverse complement strand
CCCCTTTTACCGCCCTGACCTGCATCGCGTCCACCGACGCTCGTGACCAGTCAATCGCTCCGGCAGAACCGAGCAAATCCAGCATCATCTGATGCAGCCGGGCGAACACCTCCGCCTCGACCCACTCAGTGAACCGGCGATGCGCGGTCGCAGCACTGACCCCGAACGAAGCAGGCAACGCTGACCAGGCACAACCGGTTTGCAACACGAACAGAATCGCGGCCATCACCGCACGATCGTCCAACCGGCGCCGACCACCACCCTGGTGGCGTTGCGGCGCATCGGGCAACAACGGATACGCCAGCAGCCACAACGGCTCCGGACACCACTTCTCCACATCGCTCATCGTTGATCAACGATATCGCCTACTTGGCAACACAACCAAATGAGACACGGTCTAAACCGAGGGGTCAGACCTGGCGGAGGGCTTCGCGATAGCCGTCGAGATCGTAGTCGAGATGGTCCTCTTCCTCGGTCTCCGCCAGCTGGCTTTCCAAGGCCGCCACCAGCCGGTCCAGCGTTTCCTCACGGGTCGCGCCGGCGGCGGTCAGGCGTTGCGCGGCCGCCCACACTTCGGCGGGCTCGTCGTCCCACAGCTGGTCCACCACCGAGGTTTCCAGGGCGAGGCGCAGGCCGTCGGTGCCGTCGAACTCTTCCGCGGCCAGGGATTCGTGGTACTCCGGGTGGGCGCCGATCACCAGCAGGCGGCGCTGTTCCGGGTCGCCGGGGTCCAGGTCGGTCAGCTCCTCGTCGCCGATCACCGTGTCGGTTTCCGGGACGGCGAAACGGCGGCGCTCGACCACGGCGAGGATTTCCTCGGTGGACTCGGTGCCGTCGAGATAGTCGCTGAAGTCCTCGTCCTCCTCGTCGGCCAGGTACTCGCTCAGGTACTCGGTGACGTCCTCGACGAGCGCGCTTGCGGCCATATCGGACAGTCCGCCGCGGCGCGCGCCCCAGTCGGCCCAGGCCAGTACGACGGGGGCGACGGCGTCCTCGTCTTCCAGCTCGGTCTCGCCGTCCAGCAGGGACTCCAGGAAGCGCGCCAGCTTCTCCGGGCCGACACGCAGCGGGTCGGCGGGTTCGGTGCGGCAGCTGTGCTCGACCAGCAGACGGGCGATTTCGCGGCCGGATTCGGGGTCGTCGAGATCTGCTTCGGCAAGGAACAGGTCGACGGCCTCGGTGCGCTGCGCCGGTGACCACGCGGCCGGGGCGTCCCCGACGGGCGGCTCGGGCAGGCAGTGGCACCAGGCCAGCGCCACGGCGTGGAACCGCGCGTAGTCCTCGCCGACGTCCGGTTCGGCCAGCGCGTCGGTGGCGGCGATCCCGTTCGCCAGCAGCCGGCGCGCGTCGACCGGTTCGACCTTGTCCAAGACCACCAGGTCGCGGTCCTCCTCGGCCTGGCTGCGCATTTCGGCCAGCACCTCGTGCGGTTCCTCGATCACTACGAGGTCGCGCACCCGGCCGCCCTCGGTGAAGTCGAGCAGCGCGAGCAGGCCGAGGGTGGCTTCGCCACGGGAGAACACGCACAGCAGCGACGATTCGTCGCCGTAGACGTCGCCGGTGCGCCAGCACTCGCCGACGCTCACCTGACCGATCTCACCGGCCCATTCCGGCTCCGGGATGCCGCGGCCGAGCACCACGGCGAGGGCCTCGGCAGCCGCGGTGCGCTCTTGCGAGGTCTCCGCGAGCACCTGGAGCGCGGCCAGCAATGCAGCCGCGCCAGGGGTGATCTTGCGCTGCGCGAACGCGATCAGCTCCAGCCCGAGCCGCTCCTCGGGGTCCGCTTCGGTCCACTGGCCGATCACTTCGGAGGCGAGCAGCTCGACGTCGAACGGACCGGGCTCCACGGCGACCGCGGAGAAGTCCCGCAGCACGTCCTTGAACAGGCCGTTGACACTGGGACTGGCAGGTGGGGAACTCTTCTTGCGGGCGCGGCTGACCGGACTCATGCCGGACATCGTCGTCCATCCCCTGCCGGGCGTCGCCGGGGGTCCGTGGTTGCGCGCGGCCCGGTCGCCCTCAGCGGTCGGCCACCGGCTCCGGCGACCGCAGCCGCCGTTCGCGCAGCGCCTCGTCGAAGTCGACGACGAACGCGCCGGCGGCCATCGCCACCAGCAGTGTCAAGCCGAGCACGGCGCCTACCCACGTCAGCACGATCGTGAACATCGGGGCCTCCCCTTCCTGGCGGGGTCGGTTACCTGTTCAGGGTCGCTTTTCCAGTGGTTCGACCGGTATCGGCCAAGTGGTTACGAACAGGGTGGCCGATCGGCGGAGAATCCCCCGATCAAGTCCTCCTTGAGGCTGACGGGAGGCATGTGGGTGAGCCGGTCACAGCTTGCGCAGGCGCACCCGGTTGATCGTGTGATCCGCGTCCTTGCGCAGCACGAGCGTCGCGCGCGGGCGGGTGGGCTTGATGTTCTCCATCAGGTTCGGTTCGTTGATCGTGCGCCACAGGTGCCGGGCCTCTTCACGGGCCTCGTCGTCGGCCAGGCCGGCGAAGTGGTGGAAGTGCGAGGCCGGATCGGCGAACGCGGTGTGCCGCAGCTTCAGGAACCGCTCGACGTACCAGCGTTCGATGTCGCCGGTGTGCGCGTCCACGTAGATGGAGAAGTCGAACAGGTCGGACACGGTCAGCCGGGGACCGGGCTGGAGCACGTTCAGGCCCTCGACGATCAGGATGTCCGGGTGCTCCACAACGTGCTCCTGATCGGGCAGGATGTCGTAGGCCAGGTGCGAGTACACCGGTGCGGCCACGTGCTCGGCGCCGGATTTCACCTCGGTCACGAAGCGCAACAGGGCGCGGCGGTCGTAGCTTTCCGGGAAACCCTTGCGGTGCATGATGCCGCGCCGGGTCAGCTCGGCACGCGAGTAGAGGAACCCGTCGGTGGTCACCAGGTCCACCCGCGGGTGGTCGGGCCAGCGGGCGAGCAGCGTGCGCAGGATCCGGGCGGTGGTCGACTTGCCGACCGCGACACTGCCCGCGACGCCGATCACGTACGGCACCTTCGTGCTCCGGCAGTCCTCGCCGAGGAACGTGGTGGTCGCCTCGTACAGCTGCTGTCGGGCCTTGACCTGCAGGTTGATCAGCCGCGAGAGCGGCAGGTAGACGTCGGCGACCTCGGCGAGATCGATCTGCTCACCGAGCCCGCGCAATCGCACCAGCTCATCCGCGGTCAGCGGAAGCGGGGTGGAGCTGCGCAGCTCCCGCCACTGCTCCCGGTGCAACTCGACATAGGGACTCAGTTCACGGACCCGTGGCATCGCACACTCCTCGGCCGTCGCCTGCGCTGGCTCCGTCTTCCGTAACGCAGATTCAACCGTAGGGCTTACCGGGTGTGAACGCGCTGTGATGTGTTGCACGCGGGTCGGCGAGAGCCGGAATGGTTCACCGAGAGTGACCGTTTTGACCGAATACTTCCCGCCACGCCGCGGCCACCTGTCGTGCGCAGGTCGCCGGTTCGACGCCGCCGACGCCGGTGCCGAGTCCCGGCATCGCGATGGTGCGTACTGCGTCGCGCACCGGGCCTTCTTCCAGCTTGCCTTGGCACCATTGCAGGAACACCGCACGCGCGGCGAGATAGGGGTGCACCGTGTCCGCGGGCAGCCGCTCGGCGGGCTCGCGCATGGTCGGCGCGCTGATCAGCCAAGCCGGTTCGGGCTCGCCGGTCGGCGCGACTACCGCCTCTCCGACCGGCAGCTCACCGCCGTAGGAAGCGAGGACCGCGCTCCGCACGCTCTGCTCGATGCCGGGGAACGCGCGGGCGTACACCGCGTCGATCCCGCCCCGCATCCAGCCGTAGGAGTTGGCCGGGCTGACCACGGCCTGCGCGACCACGTCGAGCACCGACCCGCGGTGGACCCGGACCGGGCCGTCCAGGCCGGACACCACGGCGGACCACGCCGTGGCGAGGGGTTCATCGACGGCGCACAACACCAGTTCCGGCGTTCGGGGCGAATCCGGCGAGGCGTCCTCCCCGTGCCCGGTGCGTGTGCCCGATTCGGCGGTCACCGCTCCAGCATGGCAAAAAACGCCACCCGGCGTAACCGGTTTCGGTACCGGCTGTCCGAGTGAAAACCGCCACTCGGGCGGTCAGTAGCCTGAGGCTCGTGATGCGGATCGCGTACTTCGGCCCTCAGGGCACGTTCACCGAACAGGCCGCTCGCGCGCTCGCGCCGGGAGCGGACCTCACCCCCTACGAGACCATCCGGCTCGCGCTCGCCGCGGTGCGCGAGGGCGGTGCGGATGCCGCGTGCATCCCGATCGAGAACTCCGTGGAAGGCGTGGTGCCCGCCACGCTCGACGGCCTCAGCGACGGTCCGGCGCTGGTCGCCGTGGCGGAGGCGGTGCTGCCCATCCGGTTCAGCGTGCTCACTCGACCCGGTCAGGCGGAGATACGCACCGTGGCCAGCCATCCGCACGCGCTGGCGCAGGTCCGCGAATGGCTGGAGGCGAACCTGCCGGACGCCACCGCGGTCGCCTCGTCGTCCACCGCGGCCGCCGCGGTCGGCGTGGTGGAAGGCACTTTCGACGCGGCGGTGTCCGCGCCGGTGGCCATCGAGCACTATCCGCTCGAAGAGCTGGTCACCGGGATCGCGGACGTCGATGACGCGCAGACCCGGTTCCTGCTGGTGCGCCGTCCCGGCGAGCTGCCGGCGCCGACCGGTGCCGACCGCACCTCGATCGTCGCCGCCGCGGAGAACCGCACCGGGACGCTGGCCCAGCTGCTGGCCGAGCTGGCGAGCCGGGCGATCAACCTGACCCGGCTCGACGCCCGGCCGGTCCGCGACAGCTTCGGCGAGTACCGGTTCTTCATCGACTTCGAGGGGCATGTGGCCGAGCCCCGGATCGTGGACGCGCTGAGTGCCCTGCGCCGCCGTTGCCAGCTGCGGTTCCTCGGTTCGCACCCGCGTGCGGACGGGGTGCCGGCCACCGTGGAACCGGGTGCGGGCAACCAGGACTTCCTCGACGCGCAGGCCTGGGTGGACGCAGTGGTGAAGGGAGAACACGCGTGAGACTGCTGCTGGTCCGGCACGGCCAGACCGAGGCCAATCTGCGGGGCGCGCTGGACACCGCCTTGCCCGGCTCCCCGCTCACCGAAGCCGGTCAGGAGCAGGCGCGGGCTCTTGCGCAGCGCCTGGCGGCTGAGCCGATCGTGGCGGTGTACGCGTCGCAGGCGGTCCGTGCGCAGCAGACCGCGGCGCCGCTGGCCGAGGCACTCGGCTTCGAGGTGCAGGTGATCGAGGGCGTCAAGGAGGTCGGAGTAGGGGAACTGGAGGGCCGGACCGACGGCGCGGCCATCGACGGCTACCTGCGGATCTTCGCCGCGTGGACACGCGGGGAACTCGACTTGGCGATGCCTGGTGGGGAAACCGGGGCCCAGGTCCGCGAGCGGATGGTGCGGGCGGTCGCCGAGCTGCGGGCCAAGCACGAGGAATCCGCGCCGGACGGGGCAATCGTGCTGGTCAGTCACGGCGGCGCGATCCGGCTCGCCGGGGAGTGGCTGGCCTCGAACGTGTCCGCCGAGGTGGCCGCCTCGGTGCTCATCCCGAACACCGCCTCGATCGAGCTGCTGGCCGAGCCCGCCGGCTGGCGGTGCCTGCGCTGGATCGACACCTCGCTGTGAATCCTGAGTGAACTCGATGTGGGGAACTGGCCGGACGGGTGGCAACTCGGCCGGTGGTTCGCGCGTCCTCTGGGTAGGTTCCACCCAGGATTGCTTCCCCTGCTCTGCGAGGCGAGTGAAATGGCTGGCACTAAGAAGATCTCCCGGGTCGTGATGGCTGCGGCCGGTGCTTCCGGCGTTCTCCTGTTGTCCGCGTGCGGCGGCACGCAGCCGTCCGCGAGCAGTCCGTCATCGAATGTCTCCGAGACCTCGACGGCCAGTACGGCTACTCCTTCGCCGACGAACCCTTCGAGCAGCGCGCAGGCCTCCGTGCAACCGGCGGGCGAAGGGCTGTGCAAGGCAGCGGACGTCACGCTGTCGCTCGGCCAGGGCGACGCTGCCGCGGGCTCGAACTACCGGCCGTTGCTGATCAAGAACACCAGCGGGACGGCTTGCACGATCCAGGGTTATCCCGGGGTGTCCTACGTGACCGGGAGTGATGGGCGTCAGGTCGGGCAGGACGCCTACCGCGAGGGCACGAAGGGACCGGCGATCAAGCTGGCTCCGGGGCAGTCGGCGGCTGCGGACATCCAGTTCGTGCAGGTACGCAACTTCGACCCGTCAGCTTGTCAGCCGACCGCGGTCAAGGGGCTGCGTGTTTACCTGCCGCAGGAGAAGGCGGCGCAGTTCGTCGCCGACCCGAGCACCGGCTGTAATGGTGAGCAGATTCCGGGGCATCAGCTCAGCGTGAAGACGGTTCGGCGGGCGTAAGCGGGCTTCAGCCGCGCGCGCAGAGTTCTTGTACCCGGATGACGTCGGCCTGCGCGCCGCGATCGTCGAAGCGGCCGCTGGCCACCATCAGGTTCACGTTCCCCAGGCTCTGCGTGAGTGGCTGGTAGGTGCTGTTGAACGCGGAGGCCGCTTTGGCCAGGGAGAACGCGGCGGCGATCCGGTCGATCGAGTCGTCGGCCATGCGGGTGAACTGGGCGGCGCCGGCCCCGCCGGTGGTGTCCGGTATCCGTCCGGCCCGGTAGAAGGCCGAGCAGGCGGCGGCCGCGTCCTCGTCGGCCCCACCACGTTGCCCGGCCAGCGTCCAGAGCAGGCCGATCACACAGGCGCCGAGCACGAAGCCGGCGACCACGGCGAGCACCAGCCGGCGGCGGGCGGCGGGCACGGGACGTTCGCGCCGGTCGCCGTCCGGCAGGGGCGGGGTGTCGACTGTGGACATGACGGACCTCCCGGCGGCCGGGCTGACTTGTCATTCCAGCACCGAAACCGCATCACAGCGGCGGTCCGAGGCCGTTTTGTCACCGAAGTGCGTTCCGTCGCAGCGCGAACGCGGCGTACCCGGCCACGGCGAGCAGCAGCACGCCGGACGCGGTGAACGTGCGGCCGGCCGAGCCGAGCAGCTCGGTGCACAGACCGCCGAGCAGCGCGCCGATCGGGATCGCACCCCACACGACGGTGCGCCAGACACCGAGCACCCGGCCGAGCAGCTCGCTCGGCACGAGCGTGTGGCGGGCGGTCGCGAGCACCACGTTCACCGCGACGACCGCCGCGGCGAAGAGGCCGAACAGCAGCGCGGCGAGTACCGGCTGATGGACCAGCCCCATCCCGGCGAAGCCCAGCGCGCAGCACAGCACCCCGCCGATCAGCACCGGTCGCCGCCCGGTCCGCCGGACCAGCCGCGGGGTCAGCGCGGCGCCCGCCAGTCCACCGATGCCGCCGACGAACGAGAACAGGCCGAAGGCGGCCTCGGACAGCCGCAGATCCTCCAGCGCGTACAGCACCAGCTGTGCTTGGGCCAGCTCGCTGACCAGGCTCAACAGCCCGGCCACCGCGAGCAGGCGCAACAGCGTCGGGTGCTCTCGCAGCCAGCCGGCGCCCGCGGTGAAACCGGCCCGGATGCTGATCGTGGCGGTCTCCGCCTGGGGCCGGTAGCTGCCGGCGAGCCCCAGCAGCACCGCGGCGGCCACCGCGAAGCCGGCCGAGGTGAGCAGGAACGGGAACGCGGCGAACAGGGCGAAGGTGGCGCTGCCGACCGGCCCGCCGAGGAACGTCTGCCCGACGATCTCGCACGCCTGCAGCCGGCTGTTCGCGCTCTCCAGCCCCTCGGCCGGGACGAGGGCAGGCGGCAGCACGTTCGCCGCGCTGTCGGCCACCGTCTCCGCGGTGCCGACTAGCAACGCGGCGACGTAGATCGTCCAGATGTCCATCGCGTGCACCGCGACGAGCACGGTGACCGCGGCGACCGCCACGGCCCGCGCCGCGTTCGCCGCGATCATCGCCTTCTTCCGGTCCACCCGGTCGATGAGCGCCCCGGCCGGTATCGCGAACAGCAGCCAGGGCACGAACTGCACCGCGGACAGCGCGGCGATCTGCACCGGATCGCGGGTGAGCGTGGTGGCCAGCAGGGGGAACGCGACCTTGCCGATGCCGTCGCCGAGGTTGGCGGTGGCGCTGGAGGCGAGCAGCCAGCGGAACCGGTGATCGCCGCCCAACCGGCCGGCGTTCTGTAACCGACTACCGCTGTGCACTGACTACCGTCCCGCGCCCGACTGCTGTTCCACGATTGACTACCGCTCCGCGCCTGACTGCTGTTCCGCGCCCGACCGCTGGTTCGCTTCGCGCGAGGTATGTCTCGATCTGTGTGCTGAAGTCCAGCTTACCGGGAAAAACAGCAGATGGTGACCGATCCATGACTTTAAGTGGATTTCTCGCCGCGGCCCGGCGTGGCAAAAGGGGAAAGGTAAGCGAACATCACCACAGCGGCGATTTCCGCAGTGTTGATCACCAAGAGCCGACCCGCCGGTCAGCCCCAGCCGAGTTCGTGCAGCCGCTGGTCGTCCAGGCCGAAGTGGTGCCCGAGTTCGTGCACCACGGTGATCAGCACTTCCTCCACGACCTCTTCCTCGTCCTCGCACATGGCCAGAATCGGTTCGCGGTAGATCGAAATCCGGTCCGGCAGTACGCCGCCGTAGTGGCTGGTGCGCTCGGTGAGGGCGACACCGTGGTAGAGGCCGAGGATGTCGGGCGCCTCGTCGTTGTGCTCCTCGACCAGCACCACGACGTTGTCCATCGCCGCCGCGAACTCGGCGGGGACCTGGTCCAGCGCCTCGGAGACCAGCTCCTCGAAGCGGCTGCGGGACATTTCGACCGGCACGGTCAGCGGTTCCCGGTCGAACTGGGCGGGCTGCCCTCAGCCGAATCCGGCGCGGATTGCGCCTTCACGCTCCCGGTCACCGCCTGGAAGCCGCTGCCGTCGGCCAAGGTGGCCGCGACCTTGCAGTTGACCTTGGTGGACCCGGCGTCCCAGCTCTCCTGCTCGCGCACATCCCAGCCGAGGATCAGCTTCTTCTCGCCGAGGTCGGCGCCACCGGCGTAGTCCTTGGCGGCCTTGGTGCACTCGGTGTCCAGCCAGGCCTTCTGGTCCTTCTGGTTCGGGTAGCCGTTTTTGAAGTTCTGGCCCAGGTCCAGGGTCGCGATGATCTCGTAGGAGTGCGGGCGGGCGCAGTCCACCGGGTCGCCGACGCCCTTGCCCGCCAGCGCCAGGCAGGTCCCCGGCTCCCAGACCAGCGACTGATCCTGGCTCTTGGCCGGGCCGGTGGTCGGCTGCAGTTTGCCGCCGGGGCCTGCCCACTGCAGGCCACAGCGCAGCTGGCGATCGCCGTTGGACCACTGCGCGGGGGCGGGTCGCAGCAGGTTGGTGGTGAGCTTGCCGTATGGATCGAGCCGGTGCCCGAGGTAGGGCTGCATGTCGCTGTTGCACTTCTGCTCGGCGATCTGCTGCCACTGGTCGAGAGAGGGGAACGGCGCTTCCTCGTTGAACTGGGCACCGACGTCGATGCTGCCGGTCACCTCGAACAGGTGCGGCTGCTCGCACGCCACCTGGTGCGCGTCCGAGGCGTCCGTGGCGGCCCAGGTCAGGCAGCTGCCGGGTGGCGAGTGAAAGGCCTGCTCGGCGGCTTCGTTGAGTTTGCTCCCGCCGGCGAGCGTGTCGGTCCAGGAGAACGTGACGCTCAGCGCGAGCGCGATGATGGCGCCAAGGAACACCCCGGCCATCACCACACGGGTGGTCAGGGTCTTCATCTGCGCAGGGAACCGCTCGGCACCTCGGGACATCGTTACCTATGATGCCCGCGCCGCGTGAGTCTTGCGTGTGGCGGGTGGCTACTGTGGAAGGTGGCTTTGCCGTGCCGGGGGATTACGGAGCTCTAGATGACGCAGGACGACGACGAGAACACCGGGGGCCCGCCGGAGGACAACCCGAAGCGCGGTTCGATGCGCTTCCAGGACGCGAACACACAGCCGCGGGAGCCTTCGCTCGCCGAGCAACGGGCGCGCCGTCAGGCGCTCGCCGACCAGGAGCGCGAAGCGCGGGAGGCCGCCGAGGCCAGCGCGGCCGCGGCGAAGAAGGCCGGCACCAAGCGCAAGATCCTGATCGGCGGCGGGGTCACCGTCGGGCTCGCCGGGCTCATCGCGACCTACTACACCGTCGCGAAGCCTGCCGAGATGACCGCTGTCTGCACCGACGCCAACGGCGTGATCCAGAACGACGAGTACTGCGACGAGAGCTACGCCAGCAGCCACGGTGGGCACTTCAGCGGCGGCTTCTGGTTCATCCCCCTGCCCGGCGGCGGTTTCTCTCAGTACCGGTACAACTACGGCGGGTCCGGCAACATCGGCCAGCGTGTTGCCGGGGGCAGCTTCACCGCGCCGTCGGGCAACACCAATGTTTCGACCAAGTCGGGCACCAGCGTGCAACGCGGTGGGTTCGGCATCAGTGGCAAGTCCGGAACGTCCGGAGGTACCGGCGGGACCGGCAAGAGCGGAGGCTCGTAGGTGTACCGGGACCGCAAGCAGCCGCGCCGCGACTGGCAGCGGATCGTCGAAGAGCAGGGCCTGGTGTACGGCACCCCGGCGCGTGACGGGGCCGGGAAGGCCCGGCCGTACTGGGACGAGTCGGTGCACTACGTCTTCGACATGGACGAGGTGCTGTCGGTGGAGGCGGACGTCGAGCTGCTGCATTCGATGTGCCTCGAAGCCGTGGACAACGTGGTGACCACCGAGGGGTACCGGCGCTTCGGCATTCCGGAGTGGGTGTGGCCGCACATCGCCGAATCGTGGAAGCGGCAGGATCCGCACGTCTATGGCCGGTTCGATCTGCGTTACGACGGCAAGTCGCCGGCCAAGCTGCTGGAGTACAACGCGGACACGCCGACCACCCTGCTCGAGGCATCGGTGCTGCAGTGGCACTGGAAGACCGAGATCTTCCCGGACGACGACCAGTGGAACTCCATCCACGAGAAGCTGGTGGAGCGCTGGGCCGAACTCGGCGACAAGCTGCCCTCGAAGGAGCTGCACTTCACCTGGTCCTCGGCCGACCCCAGCGGCGAGGACCACGTGACCACCGCGTACTTGCAGGAGACAGCGGCCGAGGCCGGGCTGGACACGGTGGGCCTGTCGATCGAGGAGATCGGCTGGGACCCGGTGCTCAAGCGGTTCGTGGACCTCGAAGAAGCGCAGATGGCCACGGTGGTGAAGCTCTACCCGTGGGAATGGGTGGTCGACGAGGAGTTCGGCCGCTACGCGGTGGAGACCATGCCGCGCACGTTGTGGGTCGAGCCACTGTGGAAGATGCTGCTCTCGAACAAGGCGCTGCTCGCGGTGCTGTGGGAGAACTACCCCGGGCACCCGAACCTGCTGCCCGCGTTCACCGACGACCCCGGTCTGCTCACCGAGTACGTGCGCAAGCCGAAGCTGGGCCGCGAGGGCGCGAACGTGCAGATCGTGGCCACCGGTTACGAGACCCAGACCGGCGGTGTCTACGGCGCGGAGGGCTACGTCTACCAGGCGTTCGACCCGCTGCCGGAGTTCGACGGCTACCGGCCGGCGCTGGGTGCCTGGGTGGTCGGCGACGCCTCGGCCGGACTCGGTATCCGGGAAACCGGTGGGCTGGTCACCGACGACGGCGCGGCGTTCGTCCCCCATCGGATCCGCGAGACGTGATACAACCCTGCCTGTCCGGTTCACGCGTTTCGCGCTGATCGCTCAGGGAGATCCCGGTGACCACGACCCTCGCGCTGTCGGGCACGTTCGGTTCCGATCTGGTGCGCGGGATCGGTGCGATCCTGCTCTACGGCGTGATCGGGCTGCTGCTGATGTTCGCCGGGTTCTACGCGATCGACTTCACCACCCCGGGGAAGCTGTCCAAACTGGTCACCCAGGGGTTGCCGAACGCGGTGATCGTGACCGCGTCCGGGTTGCTGTCCATGGCGTTCATCGTGGTGGTGGCGATCTTCAACTCGGCGAACGATCTCACCGAGGGGCTGATCACCTCGCTGGTCTACGGACTGGTCGGGGTGGTCGTGCAGGTGCTGGCGGTGCGGCTGCTGGAGTGGGCGACCCGGATCGACGTCGGCTCGACCATCCAGAGTGAGCGGTTCGCCCCGGCCAGCGTCGTGGTCGCGGCCGCGCACCTGGGCCTGGGCCTGGTCGTAGCTGTGGCGATTTCGTAGCGTTCGCGCACTGCCGCGGGGTCGCATTCCCACTAACGTGGAACTCGTGCGATTGTTCAGGACGCCGGAAGACCGGTTCGCGGACCTGCCCGATTTCGCCTTTCCCCGGAAGTACACGGACCTCGCCGATCCACACGGCGGCCTGATCAGGGTTGGTTACGTCGAGGCGGGCCCGGTGGACGGGCCGCCGGTGCTGCTGTTGCACGGCGAGCCCAGCTGGTCCTACCTGTACCGCAAGACGCTGCCAGTGCTGGCCGATGCCGGGTTGCGCGCGATCGCCCCGGACCTGGTCGGATTCGGCCGCTCGGACAAACCGGCCGAGATCGCCGACCACAGCTACGCGCGGCATGTGGAGTGGGTGCGCCGGTTCGCCTTCGACGATCTGGACCTGCGGGAGGTGACCCTGGTCGGACAGGACTGGGGCGGGCTGATCGGGCTGCGGCTGGTCGCCGAGCATCCCGGCCGGTTCGCCGGCGTGGTCGCGGCCAACACCGGCCTGCCCACCGGGGACACCGACATGCCGCCGGTCTGGCACAAGTTCCGCGAGGCGGTGGAGAACGCGCAGGTGCTCGACGTCGGCCGGGCGGTGCAGTCGGGCTGCCGTACGCAGCTGCCGGACGAGGTCCGCGAAGCCTACGACGCACCGTTCCCGAACGAGGTGTACAAGGCAGGCCCGCGGGCGATGCCCGGCCTGGTGCCGACCCGCCCGGACGACCCGGCCTCCGACGCGAACCGGCTGGCCTGGCAGACCCTGACCGGGCTGGAAATCCCGTTGCTGTGCGCGTTTTCCGACGGCGACCCGATCACCGGCGCGATGGCGCCGATTCTGCAGCGCAGCGTCAAGGGCGCGGCAGGTCTGGACCACCCGACGATCACCGGTGCGGGCCACTTCCTGCAGGAGGACGCGGGGGAGACGCTGGCCGAGCACGTGGCCCGGTTCGTGCGGCGCTGAGCGTTCGCCGGTTGTGCTGTGAAGGGTCCCTTCACGGACGCAGAGTCCGTGAAGGGTCCCTTCACAGCTTTACTTCAGGGCGGCCAGGGAGTCGGTCAGGATGGCCAGGCCTTCGGCGGCCTCGGCTTCGGTGAGGGTCATCGGCGGGCCGATGCGCAGGACGTTCTTGTACAGACCGCCCTTGCCGATGAGCAGGCCGCGCTTCTTCGTTTCCTCCAGCATCTGCTTCGCAGCGCGGACATCGGGGGTGCGGGTGCCCGGCTCGACCAGCTCGACGCCGATCATCAGGCCCTTGCCGCGGACCTCGCCGACGTGCGGGCTGTCCGCCGCGCGCAGGCCGTCGATCAGCTGGGCGCCGCGGGCGGCACAGTTGGCCTGCAGATCGTGGTCGTCGATGTAGCCGAGCACGGCGAGCGCGCCCTGCATGGAGACCGGGTTGCCGCCGAAGGTGGAGAACGACTCCGCCTGGAAGCAGTCCAGCACGTCGCCGCGGGCGACCACGCCGCCGACGGTCAGCCCGTTGCCGAGGCCCTTGGCGAAGGTCATCATGTCCGGCACCACGTCGTGTGCCTCGATGCCCCAGAAGTGCTCGCCGGTGCGGCCCCAGCCGGTCTGCACCTCGTCGGAGACGAACAGGATGCCGTGCGCGTCGAGGACCTCCTTCATCGCCTTGAACAGCCCGTCCGGCGGCAGGCTGAACCCGCCGACGCCCTGGATCGGCTCGGCGATCAGGCAGGCCACGTCGCCCGCGGTGGCGATGTCGAGCGTCTCCACCAGATCGGCCACGCAGGCGTCGATGTAGGCGGTGTCGGACAGCTCGCGGAACGGGCTGCGGTAGCGGTAGCCGCCGTGCACGTAGCTGACCTTGATCGGGCTCAGCGAGGACGCCGACCAGCCGCGGTTGCCGGTGATCGCGACCGTGCCGAACGAGCGGCCGTGGTAGGAGTTGCGCATGGCCAGCACCTGGTTGCTGCGCCGGTACTGGGTGGCGAGCATCAGCGCGGTGTCGTTGGCCTCGCTGCCGGAGTTGGTGAAGAACACCTTGGCGTCCGGGATGCCGGAGCGCTGCGCGATCTTCTCGGCCAGCTCGACCTGCGAGCGGATCAGGTAGAGCGTGGAGGTGTGCAGCACGCCGGTGTCGAGTTGTTTGCGCACCGCGTCGCTGATCTCGGCGACGTCGTAGCCCATCGAGTTGGTCAGTACGCCGGCGAAGAAGTCCAGATAGGTGCGGCCCTCGGCGTCGGTGACCCGGCGGTCCTGCGCGCGCACGATCTCCAGCGGCTCGTCGTATAGCAGCGACATCCAGGACGGGAGCACCGCGCGGTGGCGCTTGAGCAGGTCGTCGGTCATGGTGTTCTCCTCGCTCGGGGGTCTTGGCGAGTATGCGGAGCGCGGGAATCGGGCGACAACGATCAGACTGTCGGGTAGTCCGCGCGCGGCTGCACAGTGTGTACGGGAAACCGAGTCGAGGCGCCGCTACCCCGGCGACTACCCTTTTGCAAGTGATTGACCCCAGGACTCTGCGCGAAGACCCGGAAGCCGTGCGCGCGTCGCAGCGTGCCCGTGGCGAGGACGAGGGCGTGGTCGACAAGCTCCTCGGTCTCGACACCCGCCGCCGCTCCGCGATCGCGAACGCCGACACGTTGCGGGCCGAGCAGAAGTCCGTCAGCAGGCAGGTGCCGAAGGCCTCCGCGGAGGAGCGGCCCGCTTTGCTGGCCCACGCCAAGGACCTGGCCGCGCAGGTCAAGGCCGCCGAGATCGAGCAGAACGCGGCGTCGGAGGAGTTCGACCAGCTGTTCCGCACCGTGCCCAACCTGGTGCACCCGGACTCGCCGGTCGGCGGCGAGGACGACTTCACCGTGCTCAAGACGGTCGGGGCGCCGGGGTCGTTCGACTTCACCCCGCGCGATCACCTGGAGCTGCTCGAAGGACTGAGCGCGGTGGACATGGAGCGCGGCGCGAAGGTGTCCGGCTCGCGGTTCTACTTCCTCACCGGGGTCGGCGCGCAGCTGCAGCTCGCGCTGCTGAACATGGCCATCGCGAAGGCACTGGCGAACGGGTTCACGCCGATGATCACGCCGTCGCTGGTGCGGCCGGAGATCATGGCGGGCACCGGGTTCCTGGGCGCGCACTCGTCCGAGGTGTACCGGATGCGGGACGACGACCTGTACCTGGTGGGCACCTCGGAGGTGCCGCTGGCCGGCTTCCACGCGGACGAGATCCTCGACCTCGGCGAAGGACCGCGCCGGTACGCCGGATGGTCGTCGTGTTTCCGGCGCGAGGCCGGTTCGTATGGCAAGGACACCCGCGGCATCATCCGGGTGCACCAGTTCGACAAGATCGAGATGTTCGTCTACGCCAAGCCCGCCGAGGCGGAGGCCGAGCACGAACGGCTGCTGGCCTGGGAAGAGGAGATGCTCGCCGCGATCGAGGTGCCCTACCGGGTGATCGACACCGCGACCGGCGACCTCGGCACGTCCGCGTACCGCAAGTACGACTGCGAGGCGTGGGTGCCGACCCAGCAGACTTACCGCGAGCTGACCTCCACCTCGAACTGCACCACCTTCCAGGCCCGCCGGTTGTCCGTGCGCTACCGCGACGACAACGGCAAACCGCAGATCGCCGCCACCCTCAACGGCACGCTGGCGACCACCCGCTGGATCGTCGCGATCGTGGAGAACCACCAGCAGGCCGACGGCTCGGTCCGCGTCCCGGAGCAGCTGCGGCCGTTCCTGGGCGGGGCCGAGGTGCTGTCGCCGGGTAAGCGCTGATCGGGCTGGGCGTAGCCGCTTGCAACGTTGGGGTGTTTCTCCGGTCGATCGTGAGGAACTCGCACACAGTAAGCAATGCGTGGGTACAGTTCGCCAGTGTGGATGATCGTCGATGGGGGTTCGGCGTGTTTGCGCTCGGTGTGATCGGTGCGATCGCGACGGCATGCACCGTAGTCGGCATCCCGGCGGCGATCGCGGGCGCGGCAGGTGTTGCGATCGGGCTGGTCACCACCGCGATCGCGTCGGTCCAGTCGCTGGTCAACACCATTTCCGCCGAGCAGAACACCATTGCGCAGAAGGTGCACGACCTCGGAGCTCAGTGGGCGAGGTCGAACATCGGTGCGATGCAGGACAAGTCCGATTGGCACGTGATGCAGTGATCCCGGCGCTGGACAGGGCCGGGCGAATCGCCTGGCCGGACTTGTTCCTGAGTCTCGGCGCGATCGTCGTCCTGGTCGTTCTCGGCTTCGCCGCGCCGTCGGGGATACATCCGTTGTTCTACTTCGGGCTGATCTTCCTCGGCGGTGCGGCGTTTCCTTGTTGATCAGCGGGGTCATCGTCGGTGTGGCGAAGAACCGTGCACCGACCTTCCCGGCGGCTGACGCGCAGTTCTTCGCCGGAGTTCGTCGAGGTGTGCTGGCCATGTGGCTGTGCGCAGTGGTGACGGTGGTGCTCGGGGTCCTGATCCTGGTGGTGATCGCGGACGGGAGGGGTGGTACCCCGGTGAGCGCGGGGGCGTTGACAGCCGCCTTCGCCGTTGCCGTGGTGGCGGTGATTTTCGCCGCGGCGACCTCGATCCTCGTGCGTCGTGCGGTGCCGAAAGCCTGACGGCTGTGAAGGGTCCCTTCACGGACCCGAAACCGGTCCGGCGCACGCCACGAGGTGGTCGCACACACACCTCCGCATCGCCCGCTGCCGGGCCCCCGACCAACTTTGCCGGGGCCCTGGACTCTGAGGCTGTGAAGGGACCCTTCACAGCATGCAGAAGCACTCACGCGGACACGCGGTCGGCGATGTGCTTGGCGATCTCCAGTGCGCTGGTGGCCGCGGGACTGGGTGCGTTGAGCACGTGCACCTGGTTCCGGGCGGACTCGATGAGGAAGTCGTCCACGAGTGCGCCGTTCGGCCGGAGTGCTTGCGCGCGTACGCCGGAGCCGTGGCGCACGATGTCGTCTTCGGTCACCGCGGGCACGAGCTGGGCGAGGCTGGCCGCGAAGCGCTTCTTGGAGAACGACCGCCGCACCTCCTCCAACCCGGTGGGATAGGCGTACTTGCGCGCCAGCCGCCAGGCGCCGGGGAAGCGTGCGACGTCCGTGAGGTCCTTCATGGACACGTCTGCCCAGCGGTATCCCTCGCGGCGCAGGGCGAGCACCGCGTTCGGGCCGGCGTGCACGCTGCCGTCGAGCATTCGCGTGAGGTGTACGCCGAGGAACGGCAGTGTCGGGTCCGGCACCGGGTAGATCAGGCCGCGCACCAGGTGCCGCCGATCCGGCTTGAGTTCGTAGTACTCGCCACGGAACGGCACGATCCGCGCACTCGGCGTGAGACCGGCCAGCTCGGCTACCCGGTCGGCTTGCAGGCCCGCGCAGTTGACCAGCGCGTCCGCCCGCAGTACTTCGGTGCCGGTAGCCACCTCGACGCCGCCGCCCCGGCCGGCCCGGATGCCGCGCACCGGCGTGCCGAGGCGCAGGTCGGCGTCGGCCTCGTCGAGCAGCCGGACCAGCGCCGAGCACACCGCGGGGAAGTCGATGATCCCGGTGGACTCCACGCGCAGCGCCGCCACGCAGGACACCTCGGGTTCGTACTCGCGGGCCTCGGCGGGGGAGATCCGCTTGGCCGGCACGCCGTTGGCCTCGGCCCGGGTGGCGAGCGTGTCCAGCGCCGGGATCTCCTCCTCTCGCGTGGCCACGACGAGCTTGCCGCACACCTGGACCGGCACCCCGTACTGCCGGGCGAAATCCACAATGGACCGGTTGCCGGCCACCGACATCCGGGCCTTGAACGAGCCCGGCTTGTAGTACAGCCCGGCGTGCACCACATTCGAGTTGTGCCCCGTCTGGTGCGCCGCCCAGCGGGACTCCTTCTCCAGCACAGTCACGTCCTGACCACGTTGCGACAGCTCCCAGGCAACGGCCAGGCCGACGATTCCCCCACCGACCACCACGACATTTCGCACGGCAGGGAAGGCTACGCGCTTCGGGCCGTCGCTGCGTAGTCCACGACCGCGTGGTTACCTGACCGGCGACAACCCGGCGACGGTGAGCGCGTCGTCCACCCCCAGCTCCCGGCCGGTGGTGTACGCCTCGGCGAAGCGGTCGCCCAGGCTCGCTGTGGCTGCTTCGGTGACGCGCGCAACATCCGGCTGCCCCAGCACCGCAGTGCCGCGTATGGCCTCAGCAGCCCCGAGCAACGTGGCTGCTTCGATGTACTGCTTCTCCTCGGTGAGAAGACCCGCAGCCGCTTCGAGGACCGACGCCAGCACGAAGTTGTTGTGCCACGCGTACGCGGTCTCCGCAGCCTCTCGGATCCGGAGACGGGCTTCTTTCGGTCGATGCTCGGCCACTTCGATCCATCCCAGCGTGGCGGCTGCGGTGGCGCGTACGACGGCGACAGCGAACGAGCCCGACGTGCACTCGGTCAGTACGCGCTCGGCCAGGTCCCGTGCGTGGGCGAGGTCTCCGGCCTGGCGAGCCAGCCCGGCCAACCCGAGTTGACCGGCGGCACGCGTCTCCGGCATGCCCGTCCGCCTTGCCAGCGCGACAGCCTGTTCGTAGTCCGCGCGTGCGCCTTCGACGTCTCCGCGCAACGCACGGCTGTCGCCGCGACGGGAGAGCAGATCGGCGTAGTCGTCGGTGGCGCCGAGTTCCTGCATGAGCGACATCGACTCGGTCATCGCTGCTGTCGCTTCCTCGTGCTGGCCGCGCCAGGTGAGTACTTGTGACAAGTGGTCCAGGGACATGGAAAGACCCCAGCGTTCGCCGAGTGCGCGATAGCGGGCCTGTCCTTCGCGGAGGCCGTGTTCGGCGGCGTCCAAATCGCCGGTGAGCATGGCGCGCAGGCCGTCGCCCATCGGCACGAGCGCGGTGAGCCACGGATCGGAGTGCCGCGCGAGCCTGGTCTGCGCGAGCCGTGCCGCGTCGTCCTCCGGTGGTCCGAGCACCACGGCCGCGAGCATCAGCAGCATGGGCCGTTCCGGCACCCATCCGCTGTCCGCGAGGTAATGATCCACATAGGACTGATGGGCCAGTACCACGTCGTGCCCGGGATCCCCGGCCATCGCGGCCAGCAGACACATCAGGAACGGCTCGCCGGCCGGTGGTTCGGACCCGCAGTGCCGCAGGACTGCCAAGGAAAGCACGGCGCCTTCGTGGCGTCGGCCGCGTAGCCACCAGTACTGCGCCAGCGCGGCGACGAGCCGGAGCGCCGTGGCCTGGTCGGCCGTGGCCGACCAATACAGCGCGGCCACGAGGTTGTCGTACTCCGCGTCGAGCCGATCGAGCCAGGACAGCTGTTCGGCGGTGCGCAGTTTCGGGTCCGCATCCTCGGCCAGCCGGAGGAACGCCTGCGCGTGCGCCTGCCGCAGCTGTGCGGTTTCCCCGGCACCGGCCAGCTTCTCCGCGCAGAAGGCCCGGATCGTCTCCAGCATCCGGTACCGCCCACCGGAATGTTCCACCAGCGACTTGTCCGTGAGTTCCGGGAGCAGCTCCGCCGGCGTCCCGCAGATCTCCTCGGCGAACGCCAGCGTCGCCCCGCCGCGGAAGACGGTCAGCCGCCGGGCGAGGCGGCGCTCGTCGTCGTCGAGCAGATCCCAGCTCCACTCCACCGCGCCACGCAACGATCGGTGCCGTGCTTCCGCGGTCCGGCTGCCGCGGGCGAGCAGCCGGAACCGGTCGTCGAGCCGTCCGGCGATCTCCTCGACTCCCAACGTGCGCACGCGGGCCGCGGCAAGCTCCAGCGCGAGTGGCAGGCCGTCGAGCGCGGCGCAGATCCGCACGACGTCCGCGGCGGTGCGCTCGTCGACCCGGAACGCCGGATCGCTGGCCTGTGCACGGTCGGTGAACAGGCGCACCGCAGAGTAATTGAGCATCTCGGCAGCGGGGGTATCTGCAGGCGGTACCGCAAGCCGAGGGACGGGGGCGAGCTGCTCGCCGGTGATGCCGAGCGGTTCCCGGCTCGTGGCCAGTACGCGCAGCCCCGGGCAGGCCGGCAGCAGCCGCGCGACCAGCCGGGCCGCCGCGGCCACGACGTGTTCGCAGTTGTCCAGCACCAGCAACATCGGCTGGTCCCGCAGCGCGGAAACGATCCGTTCGACCGGGCTCGGCCCGCTGACGCCGCGCAGCGGGGACGTCGTCTCCCTCAGCCCGAGCGCGCCGAGCACGGCCGACTCGACGTCGTCTGCGATGTGCGGGGCCAGCTCCACGAACGCACACGGCCCGGCGTTCGTCCCGGCCTCCACCGCCAGCCGCGTCTTGCCCGTACCGCCGGGACCGAGCAACGTGACCAGCCGGGCGTGCCGGAGCAGCTCGGCGATCTGGCGCAACTCCTCGTCACGGCCGACGAAGCTGGTCAGCTGCGCGGGCAACGGTGCGGCCGTCGTCGCCGGTTCGTCGTGCAGCACCGCCAGATGCGCCTCGGCCAGCTCCGGTCCGGGATCGGCGCCCAGCTCGTCGGCCACTACCCGGCGGGCGTCTTCGAATGCGACGAGGGCTTCCGCGTTACGGCCCAATGCGTGCAATGCGCGGACCAACTGGGCACGCAGCCGTTCACGCAATGGCTCCGCGGCAACGGTTGTGCGCAACTCGTCGAGAATTTCCCCGGCGCGGCCAAGGGAGATCTCCGCATCGATCCGGTCGGCGGCTGTCTCGGCGCGCAGTTCCTCAAGCCGTGTGGCCTGCGTGGACGCCGCGGGGACGTCCGCGAAGGCCGGTCCGCGCCACAACGCCAGCGCTTCGGTGAGCAGATCGCTCGCCCGCGCCGGGTCGTTCGCGGCCAGTTCCCGCCTTCCCTCCGCGGCGAGCCGTTCGAAGCGGTGTGCGTCGATCTCCTCCGGATCGACCACCAGGCGGTATCCCGCGGACGTGAACTCCACCGGCAGCCCCGCTGCGCTGCGCAGCCGGGAGACCTGGGACTGCAAGGCGTTCGCGGCACCGTCCGGCGGTTCTTCGCCGTACAGGCCGTCGATGAGCCGCTCCGCGGACACGAACCGGCCGGCGTCCGCCGCCAAGAGCGCGAGCAGCGTCCGTCCCCGTGGCCCGCCGACGGTGACCGGCTCGCCCGCGGTGTTCCACCCAGTGACGGCCCCCAGCAGCCCGATCCGCATACTGGTGAGCCTAAGCGCTGCTCGTCGGCTTCACTGGCAGTTTATCCCGACGACAGCCTGTGGGGGGAACGTTATATACACTGCGACGCGATCAGTTCGCAAGGCGAGGTCCGCGATTCACAGGAGAGGCAAAGTGGGCGAACCCGTGCTGCTCGGGAAGCCGACGGTGGGCGAGGAAGAGCTTGCCGCCGTGGCCGAGGTGTTCCGTTCCGGCTGGCTCGCCGGGGCCGGACCGGCGTGCCGCCGATTCGAGGAACGCTTCGCCGGCGTCACCGGCACCGCGCACGCGCTGTCCACGAGCAGCTGTGGCGCCGCGTTGTTCCTCGGCCTGCGCGTGCTCGGAGTACGGCCCGGCGACGAGGTGATCGTCGGCGACTACACGTTCCCGGCCACCGGACACGCTGTGCTGCAGGCCGGTGGCAAGCCGATCTTCGCGGACATCCGCCCGGACGTCTTCAGCGCCGACCCGGCCGCGATCGAAGCCCTGATCACCCCGCGCACGGTGGGCATCCTCGCGGTCGATGTCGCCGGGCAGCCGGGTGATTTCGACGAATACCGCGCCATCGCGGACAAACACGGCCTGTGGTTGTTCGAGGACGCTGCGTGCTCCGCGGGCGCCACCTACCGCACCCGCCCGGCGGGCAGCCTCGCCGATTTGGCCGCCTTCTCCTTCCACGGCCGCAAGGGCATCACCGCGGGCGAGGGCGGCGCGCTCGTCTCCGATCGGGCGGATCTGCTGGCCCACGCCCGGAAACTGCACACTTACGGCATCGAACCGGCGATCAGCCGGGAAGGCGCCGAAGCGCTGCCGGTGCCGGAGTTCCACGAACTCGGCTGGAACTTCCGGCTGTCCGACATCCAGGCCGCGATCATGGGCGTCCAGCTCGACCGGCTGCCCGACCTGCTCGCCGCCCGGCGCGCGGTGGCCAAGCGCTACCACGAGGCGTTCGCGGACCTCGAAGCGCTGAGGGTGCCGGTGGAGCTGCCCGACCGCGAACATCCATGGCAGGCCTATCTGCTCACGGTCGCCCCGGAGATCAGCCGGGACGCGCTCGCGCTGCGCATTCGCGAGCAGGGCGTGCAGTGCAACTTCGGCACGTACGCCTCGCACCTGCAGCCGATCTACGGCGAGCAGGCGCCGTTGCCGGTTTCGGCGGACGCGTTCCGCCGGCAGCTGGCGATCCCGATGCACGCCGAGCTCACCGGTGCCGAAGTGGACCGCGTGGTGAGCACCGTGCGCGAAGCCGTCCATACCCTTTCCTGACCCACGAGGAGAACCAGCACCCATGTCCGAGAAGAAGGTCTTCTTCACCGGCGGTGGCGGGTTCATCGCCGCACATGTGATCCCGCTGCTGCTCGAGGGTGGCTACACGGTGCGGATCTTCGACAACATGACCCGCGGTGACCGGGCCAGGGTCGGCGAGTTCGTGGCCACCGGCAAGGTCGAGCTGGTGGAGCAGGACGTGCGCTACGGCGGCGCGGTGCGTGAGGCGATCCGCGGCTGTACGCACGTGATCCACTTCGCCACGGTGTCGATCAACAAGTCGATCGCCGACCCGCACGAGTCGATCGACATCAACATGATGGGCAACCAGAACGTGTTCGCCGCGGCTGCCGACGAAGGCGTGCAGCGGCTGGTTTTCGCCTCCACGGCCTCGGTGTACGGCGATCCGAAGCGCTTGCCCATGCACGAGGACGACGAGCTGCGCCCGCTCACGCCGTACTGCATCTCCAAGCGCGCAGGCGAGGACCTGCTCGGGTTCTACGAGCGCACCAAGGGCCTGTCCTGGAACGCGTTGCGGTTCTTCAACGTGTACGGCCCGGGGCAGAAGATCGAGGCCTACTACACCTCGGTGATCAACCACTTCATCAAGCGCCTGCGGGCCGGGCAGCCGCCGGTCATCGACGGCCGCGGCGACCAGTCGATGGACTTCGTGCACGTGTCCGACCTCGCCCGCGGTGTGGTCGCGGCGCTCGAATCGGAGCAGGCGAACCTGCCGATCAACATCGGCACCGGGGTGGACACCTCGATCGCCACGCTGGCCAAGATCCTCATCGAGGCGGTCGGCGTGGACGTGCAGCCGGAGTTCAACGAACGCGACGTGCTGGTCTCGCGCCGGGCCGCGGACATCGGCCGGGCCCGCGAGGTGCTGGGCTGGCAGCCGCGGATCTCGGTGGAGGAAGGCATGCGGGCCTTGGTGCAGGACTCCGAGTGAGTGCCGCCGGCCCTGCCGAGAGAACGCCGATGCGCATCGCGGTGGTGAACAACTTCTTCCCCCCGCGCGTCGGCGGGAGCGCGCACATGGCGGCCTCGCTGGCCGCCGAGTACGCCGCGGCCGGGCACGAGGTTCTGGCGATCACCGCGGCGTACGCGGATGCGCCCGCGGAGGAGGAACGCGACGGCTACCGCGTGGTCCGGCTGCCCGCGGTGAAGATGCCGCAGCTGGGTCTGTCGATCGACTTCGACATGACCTTCGCCGCACCGCGGCCGGGTAACTGGCGACGGCTGTGGAAGCTGCTGGAGGAGTTCAAACCGGACGCGGTGCACCTGCACGGCCAGTTCTTCGACCTCTCGTGGATGGCCGGGATCTACGCCCGGCGGCACGGGCTGCCCGTGCTGCTGACCATTCACACCCTGCTGATCAGCGACAAGAAGCTCTACGGCCGGGTGTTCCGGGTACTGGACGCGGTGCTGGTCAAGCCGGTGCTGAAGTACCTGCGCCCGCGCTACGTCATCCTCGACAAGCTCGGCGTGGACTACTGCGTGCAGCGTTACGGTACGAGCGACGAGAACTCCGAGTATTTCCCGATCGCGGTGGACATCGGGCACTTCGCCAAGCCGGTCACCAAGGACGTGCGCGCGGATCTGGAGCTGGGGGACGGCCCGCTGATCGTCTCGCTCGGGCACGTGATCCCGCTGCGCAACCGGCTGCCGCTGGTGGAGGCGCTGCCCGGGATTCTCGAACGGCATCCCGGCGTGCGCGTGGTGGTCGTCGGCCGGGTGTATCACGACGCGTTCCTGCGCCGGGCCGAGGAACTGGGCGTGGCGGACGCGCTGGTGGTTACCGGGCCGGTGCCGAAGGAGGACGTGCCCGCCTACTTCGCGGCCGCGGACCTGGTGACGCACGACCTCAACGGCGGCTGCGGGACCGCGTCGCTGGAAGCGATGCTGTCCGGCACCGCCACCATCGCGTCGGTGACCGAGGACAACTACCCCGGCATCGAACTGCGCAACGGCGAGAACGTCCTGCTGGTCCGGCCGGACGATGCCGAGGCGGTGCGCGAGACCGTACTGTCCCTTTTGGACGATCCGGACCGCAGGGCGCGGATCGCGCAGCGGCAACGGGCGATGGTCCGGGACAACTTCGGGCTGGACGTGGTGGCCGAGGAACACCTGCGGGTGCTCACGAAACTGGTGGCGGACAACGATGTTCTTCGATGACGAGCGCTCGAACCGGCTGCGCCCGCAGATTCTCACCGATGTCGTCGCGCAGTACTTCAACGACGCGGAGCGGGCGAAGTTCTACGGACTGCCCGAGAGCTGCCGGATCCGGGAGCGGGGCAAGATCGTCAGCCCGGAGAACCTCCGGATGGGCGAGCACTGCTGGATCGGCGAGGGCGCGGTGCTCGACGCCAGCGGCGGGCTGGAGATCGGCGAGCACACCAGCATCGGGCTGAACACGCTGGTGTTCACGCATTCCAGCTGGCTGGCGAACATGGCGCTGCAGAACCACTCCGGCAGCGATCTGATCGAGCGCAAGCCGGTGAAGATCGGCAAGGGCTGCTTCATCGGCGGCCTGGTGGTGATCATGCCCGGCGTGACCATCGGCGATTTCGCCACGGTGCAGCCGAATTCGGTGGTGGCCAAGGACGTGCCCGCCCGGACACTGGTGGCGGGCAACCCGGCGCGGGTGTTCCAGCGCTACGACGAGGAGTACATCGAGTCGGAGGTCGAGCGGGTGCGGACGGAGAACGCCCGCCGCCGCGCGCTTTCGGACGATCCGTCCGGCTGGGGCTCCCCTTCGGGCGACTTCACCGCGTAAGAGGCGTCAAAGCTGTGAAGGGACCCTTCACGGCCACAGCGGCTGTGAAGGGTCCCTTCACGGACGATCGTGGTGGAAGTTGCGGGCGCAATGGCCGTAGCCTGGGGGCGTGCGCAGTGACGACGAGTTCGCCGAGTTCGTGCACGCCTGTTCGAGTCGTCTTACGCATGCCGCGTATCTGCTGACCGGTGATCGGCACCAAGCCGAGGACGCCGCCCAGACCGCGTTCACCCGCACTTACGCTGCCTGGGCGCGGGTACGGCGGAAAGATCCGTACGCCTACGCGCGGCGAGTGCTGGCCAACCACGTCATCGACGGCTGGCGGCGGCCGATCCAGGAGTACGCCACCGAGGAGCTGCCCGAGTACGAACCGGTGCCGGACGTGGCGCACGCCGTCGCGCAGCGGGAGTGGCTGTCCACGGCGCTGGCCCGGCTCACCGCCAGGGAACGGACGGTGATCGTCCTCCGGCATTTCTTCGACCTGTCGGAGGACCAGGTGGCCATGGAGCTCGGCGTGTCCACCGGCACGGTGAAGAGCACGAACTCGCGAGCGCTCGCGAAACTGCGGGTGGACGCGGATTCGCTGGTCGGGAGGTGAGGCATGGCTGAGGAAATCGATCAGTTGCGTGCCGCGCTCCGGGAGCCTCTGCCGGAGCCCTTCGCTGCGCCCGATGTGCCCCGGATCATGGCCGAGGGCAAGCGATTGCGGCGACGGCGGCGGGTGCTCGGCGGGGCCGGTGCGGCTGCCGCGGTGGTCGCCGTGCTCGCGGTCGTCTTCGCCGCCGTGGGGTTGCGTTCGACCGGCCCGGCGCCGGCCCCGGTCGCCGCCGCGCCTTCGGCCCCGTCCCTCCCGCCCGCCCTGTCTGTGGTACCCGGCCCCGTCGCGCCGCCCGTCAAGGCCGTCCCGTCCGGCGACGTGATCGACACCGACACGTTCACCCCGGACGGGCAGCTGGTGTTCTACTTCGTGGCGCTCGACTCGGAGATCGGCTTCGGGGTGATGGCGGGCCTGCGCACGGCGAACGGCCTGCAGCCGCTGTACCTGACCAACGAGACCCGGATGCCGGCGCTGTCGTTCGGGTTCCACGCCACGTCCGGCGGGCAGCTCACGGACCGGACCTGGGTACCGGTGTACGGATACTTCAGCGGCCCGGCCGCGCGCATCACGACCACGATCGGCGGCCGCACCATCGCGGCGCACCTGGGACGGTGGAGCGGGCGGCCGGACGTGGTCGTGTTCTGGTTCGACCAGTCCGACGTGCCCTCCACGTCCCGGCTGACCCCGCTGATCGCCTATGCCGAGGACGGCGGGCGGCTGACCCGCTGAATCAGGCCGCCTGGTTCAGCACCTGCGCCACCACGTGGTGCGAGGGCAGGATCAGCTCGCGTTCGGCGTCCGCGTCGAGCTTGCCCTCCAGCAGATCGAGGAACCGGTCCAGCTGGGTGGCCAGCGGTTCCCGCGCGGTGATCAGCTCCGGGATCTCGATCACGGTCTGCTGCCGGTAGCCGAGCCCGTCCGGGGTGACCGAATCGTGCGAGACGTGCCGGTAGATGGTCACGTCCCGGCGCAGCAGGTCGATCTCCACCATGCGGTCGAGTTCCGACACCACCAGCGAACGGACCTTGCGCTGCCCGAGCCGGGACGCGGACACGGTGGCCAGCCCGGTCGGGAACGACAGCACCGTCTCGATGGTGTCCTCGGCGCCGTCGACCGAGGACGGGTGGAAGTACCCGGCACCCGAGGTGACCCGCGCCGGCGTCGCCCCGCCGAAGAACTGGATGGCCAGATCGACGTCGTGCACCAGCAGGTCCCAGGCCACCCCGGTCTTGATCCGCGGGGCGTACGGGCCGTGCCGGCGGGCCATCAGGTGCACCGGCTCGGTCACCAGCGCCCGCGCGGTCATCACCGCCGGGTTGTACCGCTCCAGCAGCCCGCACATCAGCGGGATGTCCTTCTTCGCCGACAGCGCGACGATCTCCTGGGAGAATTCGAGGCTGTTGCAGACCGGCTTCTCGACCAGCATCGGCTTGCCCTGGCCGAGGATCTCCTGCGCCAGCTCGTAGTGCACCTCGGTGGCCGAGGCGAGCACCACTGCGTCCACATCGGACAGTGAGCCGATCTCCGGGGTCCACCGGGTCTCGTACCGCTCGGCGACCGCGCGGCCGGCCTCCTCGCGCGGGTCGATCACCCGGACCAGCTCGGCCCGCTCGTTGCCGGCCAGTACCCGGGCGTGCAGCGAGCCCATGTTGCCGGTGCCGATGAGTGCGATGCGGTGTGTCATGCGCCCAGCACCTCGCGCACCGTCTCGACGATCCGGTCCAGATCGGACTCGGTCAGATGCGGGTGCACCGGCAGCGACAGCGCCTGGTCGGCGACCGAGGAGGCCACCGGGAAATCCGCCACCGTGGCATCCGGGATCAGCGGATGCCCGCGGTAGCAGTCGTAGTCGAAGACGATCTTCGGGTAGTAGATCCCGTTGCCGATGCCCTTTTCGGTGAGGGCGGCGGCCAGCTCGTCACGGGAGAGCATCGCGTGCGGGCCGACCAGCACGGTGTACTGGTGCCATACGTGCGACCGGCCGGGCAGCACCTGCGGCACGCTCAGGCCCGGCGTGTCGGCCAGCCCGTCGGACAACCGCTTCGCGTTGGCCTGCCGGGCGGCGGCGAGCTGGTCGAGCTTCGCCAGCTGCGGGATGCCGACCGCGGCGTGCAGATCGGTCATCCGGTAGTTGTGCCCGGCCATCTCGTACTGGTAGCGCGCTCGCATGCCCTGATTGCGCAGCACCCGCAGCTTGTCCGCCAACTCGTCGTCGTCGGTGGTGATCACGCCGCCCTCGGCGGTGGTCACGTTCTTGGTGGCGTACAGCGAGAAGCAGCCGATGCCGTACGAGCCGGCCTGCTTGCCCTCGAACGAGGCGCCGACCGCCTGCGCGGAGTCCTCGATGATCCGCAGCCCGCGCTCGGCCGCGAGCGGGGCGAGCTTGCCCATGTCCGCGGTCTGCCCGTAGAGGTGCACCGGCATCAGGACCTTGGTCCGGTCGGTGACCGCGGCGGCCACCGCGTCCGGGTCGATCGCGAAGTCGTCGCGCCGGATGTCGGCGAACCGGACCGTGGCGCCGGCCTCCAGGATGGCGTTCAGCGTCGCCACGAAGGTGAACGGCGAGGTGATCACCTCGTCACCGGGCGCCAGGTCCAGCGCCTGCAGCGACGCGACCAGCGCAGTGGTGCCGTTGTTCACGGCGATGGCGTGCTTCGTGCCCGCGACGTGGGCGAAGGCGTCTTCGAAGCGCTTGACCATCGGCCCCTGTGCGATGGCGCCGGAGCGCAGCACCTCGACGACGAGGTCCTCCGCGTCACGGACGTCGACCACGGTAATGGGGATCATCGGCAGTCTCTCTCGGCAGGCGATTTCGATGCGTCCGGTACAGTTGGCCGCCGGTTCTGCGCCCGGCCGCCCTGCAGCAACGCGGGCCACACGTTACCGGGCGCGCCGTCATGTCCAGTACCCAGCCGCCGACGAACGGATACGCGAACAGTGTCGGACGCTCAGGCCGCCAGGCCGGGAACCAACCGCATCCACCCGACCGCAGTCCTCGGGGAGGGCGTCGAACTCGGCGAGGGCAACGTGATCGGCCCGTACACCGTGATCGTCGGACCTGCCCGGATCGGCGACGGCAACTGGATCGGCCCGCACGTGACCATCGGCACGCCCGGCGAGGACCGCGGCAAGCCGCACCCGGCGGCCTGGGACACCGCGCCGTCCGGTGATCCGGAGCAGGACGGGCACGGGGTGGTGATCGGCGACCGCAACCGGATCCGCGAGTACGTGAGCGTGCACCAGGGCACCTGGCGCACCACCACGCTCGGCAGTGACGGGTATTACCTGCGGGGCAGCCACATCGCGCACGACTGCCTGGTCGGTTCCGGAGTGACGATCGCCTCGAACGTGATCACGGGTGGGCATTGCCACATCTGGGACGGCGCGAACCTCGGCATGGGCACGGTGCTGCACCAGCGCGTGGTGATCGGCCCCTGGGCGATGGTCGGCATGTCCTCGGCGGTGCGCCGCGAGGTGGGCGCGTTCACCATCGCCGTGGGCAATCCGGCCCGCGTGACCGGCGTGAACGTGGTCGGGCTGTCGCGCCGCGGAGTGGACGAGACCACCATCGAGGCGCTGTCGCCGTGGCTGAAGGGCAAGAGCGGCCTGCCGGACGACGGGCTGGCCGACCGGCTCCCGGGCGACCTCTCTACCGTGGTCAAGGCGTGGGACGCCCGCCCGCGCGAAGAACACTAGGAGCTGTGGATATGTCGGAAGTGGCCACCCAACTGCGCACGGTCTTCGTCGACGCGCTCGATCTCGACGGTGAAGTGGACGTCGAGAACCTGAAGTACCGCGAGATCGAGGCGTGGGACTCGGTCGGCCACATGGCGCTGGTCGCGGCCATCGAGGACGAGTTCGACGTGGAATTCGACACCGACCAGGTGATCGACATGTCGAGCTTCAAGGTCGCCGTGGACATGGTGACCGAGCTGAAGGCGAAGAATGACTGACTTGTCCGGTCGTGTCGCGCTCGTCACGGGCGGGACGCGTGGGATCGGCCTGGCCACCGCGCGGGCGCTGGCCGAGGTCGGCGCCACCGTGGTGCTGACCGGCCGGGACGAGTCCCGCGCGAAGGAGGCCGCGGCCACGGCCGGTGCGGCGGCCGGGCTCGTGCTCGACGTGACCGACGCGAAGGCAGTCGCCACGCTGGTCCGGGGGGTGGCGAAGGAGCACGGCAAGCTCGACATCGTCGTCGCCAACGCGGGGATCATGGTGGACGCGCTCCTCGGCATGATCAAGGAAGACCTGGTCGACACCACGCTGAGCACGAACGTCGCCGGCACGCTGCACACCGTGCAGGCCGCGGCCCGCGCGATGATGCGGAAGAAGACCGGCTCGATCGTCGTGCTGGCCAGCGTCGTCGGCGAGTACGGCAGCGCGGGGCAGACGGTGTACGCGGCGTCGAAGGCGGCGGTGGCGAACATCGCGCGTTCGGCGGCGAAGGAACTCGGCCGGTCGGGCATCCGCGTGAACGCGGTGGCCCCCGGCGTGATCGACACGGACCTGACCTCGGGGCTGTCGGAGGAGGCGAAGGCGGAGAACGCCGGCCGCACGCCGCTGGGCCGGCTCGGCACCGCCGAGGACGTGGCGAAGGTCATCCGGTTCCTGGTGAGCGACGAGGCGTCGTTCGTGACCGGTCAGGTGCTCGGCGTGGACGGCGGCCTGGTGTTGTGAGTGTCCTCGCCGGGTGACCCGCGATGGTCACCCGCGAGCACGACTAGGTTCTGTTTCATAAACGGCGGAGCCGTTTGCTGTGGGCCGTCAACCGGCACCGCTACCCGCACCGCCACGCAAGCCACTTTCGAGACAGTCTCTAGGAGGTTCGGGTGAATCTGGTTGGCGCTGGGGCCCGGCTGGTGGATGTGGCCGGTGGCCGCACGCTGGCGGGCGACGAGCTGACGGCGGAGATCGAGCGCGCGGCCGGGGATCTGGCGGAGCTGCCGTCCGGGGTGCTGTTCGCGCGGATGTCGCTCGATCTCGCGAGCGTGCTGCGTTACCTCGGCGCGTTCGAGGCGGCGCGGGCGGTCGCGCTGATCGACCCGGCGCTGGACCCGGACGTGCTGGCCGGGCTCATCACCCGGTTCCGCCCGGCCGCCGTGCTGGCCGCGCCGGAGGCCGAACCGCCCGCCGGCTACACCGCGTCGGACGGGCACTGGGTCCGGGCGGAGGCCGAGGGCGTGACTCCGCATCCCGAGCTGGCCGTGCTGCTGCCGACCAGCGGTTCCACCGGAAACCCGAAGCTGGTCCGGCTTTCGCGCCACGGGCTGCTGTCCAATGCGGACGCGATCGCGGAAGTCCTGCGGATCGACGCCGGCGAGGTCGCCCCGACCTGCCTGCCGCTGCATTACAGCTACGGCCTTTCCGTGCTGAATTCGCACTTGCTGCGCGGCGCGACGGTGGTGATCGAGGCGTCCGGTGTGCTCGGCCGCGGATTCTGGTCCGCAGTGCAGGAACACGGCATCACGTCGCTGTCCGGCGTGCCGTACCACTACGAAATGCTGCGCCGCCTGAAGTTCGACCCGGCGAAGTACCCGACGCTGCGCACTCTCACCCAGGCCGGCGGGAAGCTCCGGGACGAGCTGATCGCCGAGTTCAACGACAAGATGCTCGCGGTCGGCGGCCGGATGTACGTGATGTACGGCCAGACCGAGGCGTCCCCGCGGATGACGACGGTGCCGGCGGAACGGCTGGCGGAGAAGCTCGGCTCGGCCGGTCCGGCGCTGCCCGGCGGCAAATTCGTCGTCCGCCGGGACGACGGTGCGGAGACCACGCATCCGAAAATCGTCGGTGAGGTCCTTTACCGTGGGCCGAATGTGATGATGGGTTACGCCGACGACGAGGCCGGGCTCGCCGCGGGCGACGAATGCGGTGGCACGCTGGCCACCGGCGACCTCGGGTACCTCGACGAGGAGGGGTACCTGTACGTCACCGGCCGGCTCAAGCGGATCGGCAAGGTGTTCGGCAACCGGGTCAGCCTCGACGATCTGGAGCACGCCGTGCGCGTGGCCGAGGTGGGCATCGACGTCGTGGCGGCGGTGTCCGCGGGCGACAAGGTCGTGCTGTTCGCCGAGCTGCCCGAGGGTGAGGGTGCCAAGGCGATCTGCAAGGACGCCGCGCGGGCGCTGTCGGCGCGGCTGCACCTGCACACCAGCGGGTTCGACGTGCGCCCGATCGACACGGTGCCGCTGCTGGCCAGCGGCAAGATCGACTACCGGTCGTTGGAAGGACGGGTATGAGTGTGTTCACGCGCTCGCAGGCGGAGCGGGAATCCTTGCTGCTGCCGGAGCTGGCGGAGCTGACCGCGCACCACCGCGCGAACTCCGCCGGGTACGAGCGCATCCTGGCCTCGCTCGGCATCGAGCCGGACGCGTCGTTCGGCGCGATCGCGGAGCTGCCGTGGCTGCCGGTGCGGATGTTCAAGACCCACGACCTCAAGTCGGTGCCGGACGACGAGGTGTTCAAGACGCTCACCTCCTCCGGCACGACCGGCGCCGGCGCGTCGCGGATCCATCTGGACAAGGCCGCGGCGGGCGCGCAGACGAAGCAGCTCGGCGCCACGCTGCAAGAGGTGCTGGGCGGCGAGCGGCTGCCGATGCTGATGGTCGACACCATCGGGATCATCAAGAACCGCCGGTCGTTCTCCGCGCGGGGCGCGGGCGTGCTCGGCATGGCGAACTTCGGGCGTAAGCACACGTACGTGCTCGACGAGGACGACAAGCCGGATGTCGAGGCGGTGAAGCGGTTCCTGGCCGAGTACGGGGACAAGCCGTTCCTGATCTTCGGCTTCACTTTCATGGTGTGGCAGTACCTCTACGAGGTGGCGCGTGAGCACCGGCTGGATCTGTCGAACGGGATCCTGATCCATTCGGGCGGCTGGAAGAAGCTGATCGACCGCGCGGTGGACAACGCCGAGTTCCGCCGTCGGTTCACAGAGGACACCGGCCTGCACCGGATTCACAACTACTACGGGATGATCGAGCAGATCGGCACCGTGTTCCTCGAAGGTCCCTCCGGGAATTCCTTGTACTGCCCCGATTTCGCCGACGTGGTGATCCGCGATCCGGAGACGTGGCAGGAGCAGCCGGTCGGGCGGCCGGGGGTGATCGAGGTGGTGAGCACGCTGCCGCGGTCGTACCCGGGGCATGTCCTGCTGACCGAGGATCTCGGTGTGTACCAAGGGATCGACGACGGTGACTGGCCCGGCAAGCACTTCACGGTGCTCGGCCGGTTGCCGAAGGCCGAGGCCCGCGGCTGCTCGGACACGTTCTCGGGAGCGGCGGCGTGATGATGGAGCAGCGTTTTCCCGCGGCGGCATCGATCGCCGCCGATACCTTGCTGGCGCAGGTGCGCGAGGAGCCGCCCGGTGGCCGGTTGACCGTCGGTGACCCGCGTGTGGTCGAGTTCGTCACGAAGTTCGCGCGCAAGCTCCTGGCGCCCGCGCTCGCCCGCCGTTTCCCGGAGTTGACCTCGCTGGGTTTCTTCCTGCGCAAGGGAGAACTCGCCAAGGCACTGTCCACTTTGGAAACCACAGGCACCGCACTGCGGTTCCCGCGAGGGCTGGTGTTCCACGTGCCACCGGCCAATGTGGACACGATCTTCGTGTACTCGTGGGCGTTGTCGGCGCTGGCGGGGAATCCGAACGTGGTGCGCGTGTCCTCGCGGTCGGCGGGCGCGGCCGAGGTCGTGCTGGAGGCGCTGAACGCGGCGCTCGGCGACGTGTCGCCGGAGACGGCCGCGACGATCCGCGCCACCCAGCGGATGGTCACCTACGACCGCAGCGACGAGATCAGCGGGGCGCTGTCGCGGGCCGCGGACCTGCGGGTGATCTGGGGCGGCGACGCTTCCGTGGCCGCGCTGCGGAAGTACCCGCTCGCGCCGCACGCGCGGGACCTCACCTTCCCGGACCGTTCGTCGTTCGCGATCGCCTCGGTGCGCGGCTGGCAGGAGGCCACGCCGGAAGCCCGGCTGAGCGCGGTGGAGGGCTTCTACAACGACTCCTACTGGTTCGACCAGGCGGCCTGCTCGTCACCGCGCGCGGTGTTCTGGGTCGGCGACGCGGAAGGCGCGCGGGCCGCGGGCACCGAGTTCCGGCAGTTGCTCGGGCAGGTGCTGGCGGCCAAGCAACACGTCGTCGAACCAGCCATGGCCGTGCAGAAACGCGTGTCGGCCTATGGCGCGGCGGTCGACGGGCTGGTGTCCTCGATCCGGTTCGACGGGAACGCGCTGGCCACTTTGGAGCTTGCGGACGCCACCGTGCTGCCACGGGAGTGGCTGGGCGCGGGGACCTTCGCGAACGCCACGGTCGGTTCACTCGATGAGCTGGTTCCGATTGTGCGGCGCAAGGACCAGACGGTCAGCCAGTTCGGCTTCACCGCCGCGGAACTGGCCGGATTCGTCACCGCGCTGGCCGGGCGCGGGGTGGACCGGGTGGTGCCGTTCGGTTCGGCACTCACTTTCGCCGGGGTGTGGGACGGCTACGATCTGCTGGCCGAGTTCAGCCGCCTGGTCACCGTGCAGGCGTGAGGAACGCGCAGGCGTAAGGAGCAAGGCCGATGACGACCGTCCAGGATGACGAGGCCCGGCCCGCCGGGAAGACCCGCAAGTCCACCAGGGCACGGGTGCTCGACGTGGCGCGCTGGGTCGCCATCCTGCTGGTGGTCGGCTTCGCGGCGAAGCAGCTCGCGTCCAACTGGAGCGAGTTCTGGCACACGCTGTCCGAAGTGGCCTGGCAGTCCTCGGTGCTCAGCCTGCTCGCGCTGGTGGCCGCCATCATGGTGTCCACCTGGGGCTGGCAGATCCTGGTCGATCATCTCGGCAAGCCGATCGGGTACGCCCGCGGCGCGCAGATCTGCCTGGTCGGCTCGCTCGGCAAGTACGTGCCCGGTTCGGTGTGGGCCTACCTGCTGCAGATGGAGCTGGGCCGCAAGGCCGGGCTGGCCAGGGCCCGGATCTTCACCGGTTCGCTGATCCAGCTCGGCGTGAGCGTGGTGTCCGCGCTGGTGGTCTCGCTGCTGGCCGCGCCCGCGGTGTTCAGCAACAGCCCGCGCGCGATGTGGTTGTTCGTGCTGATCCCGCTCGGTCTCGCGCTGCTGCACCCCCGCGTGCTGAGCTGGGGTACTTCTCTGGTGCTGAAGCTGCTGCGCCGCGCGCCGCTGGAGGAGTCGCTGGGCTGGGGCGTGGTGGTGAAGACGTTCGGCGCGTCCACCGGCGCCTGGGCGTTGCAGGGGGTGCACCTGTGGTTGCTGGCGAACTCGATCGGTGCCCCCGGTTTGAACGGCTTTGTCCTGTGCGTGGGCGCGATGGCGGTGGCGATGACCGTCGGTACCTTCGCGTTCATCCTGCCCAGCGGCGTCGGTGTCCGTGAGGTGGCACAGGTCGCGGTGCTGACCGCGAGCGGGCTGACGGTCGGGCAGGCCACCGCGTTCGCGGTCGCGTCTCGCGTGATGTTCACCGTGGCCGACCTGCTGACGGCTGGTATCGCCGCCGTCGCGGCCCGGTTGTCGGCGCGGCGCACACCGGCGCCGACGGCGGCCTGATTCAGCGGTCCAGCCGGTAGATCACCGCGTCCTCGTTGCGGTACACCTGGTGCAGGAACGGCAGTCCGTCCAGCCGGTTCAGGCCCGCGAACGAGTACGGCGGGTTCGGCGCTGCCGCTGGGCGGCCGAGGATCACCCAGTGGATGTTCAGCCGAACCACCGCGGCGCGTACTTCCGGATCGGTTTCGTAGTCCCGGAACCGCGCTGCCAGCAGCCATGCGTCGGCCGGGGGTGTAGTGCCGTCGTCGTGGGCCGCGACGGTGCGTACGCCGCTCAGCGCGTAGGTCCACGGGGTGCCGTCGTTGCGGTCGTTCATCGCCCACTCGCCGGGGCGGGCCAGCTTGCCCAGCTCCACCATCGCGCGCTCTTCGTCCGGCGTGATGTTCTGCTCGCGCGGGTTGGCCGAACGGTAGCCGCCTGCGACACGGTCACCGTTCGACGGCGCGTACAGGCCGTTGGTGATCGCTACGAAGCCCAGCAGCACCACGGCGGCCAGCGCGGCCGCCGGTAAGCGTGCGGGCAGCCGTACACGCAGCCATGCGTGCAGCGACGCGACACCGTGGCCCGCGATGAACGACAGCGGCACGACCGCCATCGACATGAACCGGTACGGGTCGTCCCACCACGGCCGTGAGAGCGCCATGACCAACGGTGCGTTCGAGGAGGACACAGCGATGTAGAACAACCCGGTGACCAACGCTGTCAGCCCGATCCAGCGAAGCGAACCGAGCCGATTGAAGAAGATGAAGCCGAGCAGCAGCGCCACTGAAAGCCATAGCTGCGGATGTGGTTCCCGATGCTGGAAGCCGAGCAGCGCGCCAAGCGCGTCCGTCGCTCGCCATTCGACCGGCCAGCCCAGGTAGGGCAGCGAACCGTTCGCGAGCCCGAGCGCACCGAACAGCTGCAACCATGCCACGAGCAACGCCACGACGGCGATCGGCAACAGTGCCAGCAGATCCCGGCCGATCGTCCGCCATCGTTCGATCCAGCGCTGGATCAGCAGCGGGCCGGCGAAGAGGATCGCGCCGAACAGCGTCGACGAGTGGATGCACAGCAGCCCGACCGCGGACACCACCAGTACGAAGCCGGTGTCCGGCGCGACGCGGTTGAGATACCGCCGTAGAACCACAGCTGCCAGCGGTGTGAGCGCCATGCCGAGCATGAACGGGTACAGCGGACCGCGGTTCATCGACTCGTACAGGCTCATCACCGGCGCCACCGCTGCCAGCGCCACAGCACCGGCCAGCACCGCGCGTCCGCCGAACTCGCGCACTGTGACCACTAGGGACAGCGCCATCAAGCCCGGCAACAGCACGGTGTTCGTGTCGAGCGTGAGGGGGATGGATCCGCTGCCACTGAGCGTGTACTGCTCGGCTGCGAGCAGGTGGTAGGCGTTGGGATAGAACGGCGGCGAAGCGTCGCCATACCAGTTCAGCGTGCCCATGCCGAAAAGACCGCCGTCGCCGGTCGACGCGATGTAGCGGACGCCGTTGGCCGTGTACGGGGCGTCGCCGCCTTGCGCGATGGCGCCGAGGTGCCCCATTCCGCGTACTGCGGCGTAAAAGCCCACGGCGGCGGCGAGTAGCACGCAGGCACCCACGGCCCAGTGCGCCCTCGGTTCCCACACTCGTTGCACAGGCGGCGGTGGCCACTTGCGCACCGTGAGCCGTCGCAGTCCGAACGCGACAGCCGCGAACAGCACCGTGGTCACGGCGAAGGTCCACGTGGTGAACGGAAGGCCAAGCGCGGCCGTCCACGGTCCGGCGAGCCCGCCGATCGCGTAGCTCAGCAACGGCGTGAGCCCGGCCAGCGTCCAGCCGCGCAGGCCGGCGGCCAGCCCGGTGATCAGGCCGGGAAGCCCGATCACGAGCAGGCAGAGCACCAGGCTCGTGGCAACTGACAAAAACGTGGGTTCGCTCGGCAACAGTCTTCCTCGGCTGGACGGATCCGCTCGTGCCCCCGGGCGGCGGATCGAAACTCGGAAGTACAGCCTATCCGGCGGCCACATACACTCGAACGGCTGATGTCCGGCAGGCCGGGGGGCACGCTTGACTGAACCGGGTCAGCGCGGACCGCACGATCGGTCCGGAGGGGCCTGCGCCCCGGCGGGTGGGGACCGGCCGGGCGCCCGACCTGGGGGAGTCGCGTGGTCAGTGCTGTCGTGGGGGGATGGCTGGTGCTCGCCGCGCTGGTCATCGCCTGCTGGCGGCCGATCGTGGCGGACCGCCGGTGGCGGCGTACGGCCCTGCTGCTGATCCTCGGGTTTTCCCTCCTGCACCAGCTGTTGTTCGCGACCGGTACGGAGGACGCGTTCGTTACTTTCCGCTACGCGCAGAACCTGGCCGACGGCTACGGCCCCGTGTTCAACGTCGGCGACCGGATCGAGGGGTACGCGAATTTCTTCTGGCTAGTGGTAGTCGCGTTGCCACGGGCCGCGTTCGGCGCTGCAATACCCATTGCTGCGCCTGTGCTCAGCGTGCTCGCCACGCTCGGCTCGGTGCTGCTGGCGTACTTGCTCGCTGAACGCATTACGGGGCTGGCTCTCCCACCCGGCGCCGAACCACGTCCGTCGCTCGGCGTGGCAGCGGCGATGCTTACTGCGAGCGCCAGCGGGTTGGCCGTGTACGGGGCTTCGGGCACCGAGCTGCCGATGTTCGTACTGCTGGTGCTGGCTGTCGCGTACGCGTTGGTTGCGCGCCGTCCAGTGGTGACGGGAGTGCTCGTCGCCTGTGCGGTGATGACGCGGCCGGAGGGGCTGGTGCTTGCCGTCGTAGCCGTGCTGTGGCTCGCCGCCGCGGCTGCGCGGCGACGGCACACCTGGTGGGCGCCGGTCGGCTGCGTACTGGGTGGACTCGTGTTCCTGGTGCCGTGGATCGCTTGGCGGGTCACGTACTACGACGGGCGCCTGCTCCTGCGCTTTGTCAGCCCGGACTGGGCGTACCTGGGCGGATTCGCCTTGGCGCACATGGTTTTCCTGGTGCCGAGCGTGTTGGCGGTGGGCGCGCTGCTGCGGGTTCGCAACCGTGCGACGGAAGCCGTGTGGCTCTTGTTCGCCTTCGCTGCCGGCCTCATCGCGTACGTGGCGTTGCTTGGCCCGGATCCGGAGCCGTCGTGGCGGTTGCTCGCGCCGGTACCGCCGTTGCTCGCTGTCGCCTGCGTCAGTGCGTACGGCGTGTTCATCGCCGCGCGCCCGTCACCGAAGCTTCGTGCGGCTTCGCGCGTTGTCCCGGTCACCACAGCGGTGCTGGCCGGCGTCGCGGTGGCCGTGTCCGTGGTCAGCCCCGAGGTGCTGAGCCGCATCCGCGTCTGGCACACCCACGGCACGCAGCTGGCCGAGATCGGCGATTGGCTCGCCCACTACCTTCCGCCGGGCTCTGTGGTGAGCGCTGGCGCCCCCGGCGTGCTGGCCAGCCGTACGGGCGGACGGCTGACAGTAACCGGCCTGGACGCGGACCGCTCGACGCTGGCCGTCCCCGGCGCCGAGGGGTACACCGAGAGCCAGGACTGCGCCAGCAAGCTCGCCGGATACCGCGTCGCCACGTTCCGTCGCACCGGTACCCAATTCTGGGTCTCCGTCTACCCACGCGCCGACGAGGTGAGCCGGTTGGTCGGTGATCTTGACCGGGCACCGGGGTTTCAGTACGTGTCATGCCCTTGATCGACACCGGTGTGTCCGGCATGCGCTCCCGTAGCCTGGAACGCATGGCTGATTTCGTGTACCCGCCCATCGTCGCTGCCGCGCGGCTGATGTTCCGGCTGCTGGACAACCGAATCCGGGTCGAGGGGGCGGAGCACGTACCAGCCGGGGGCGGCGCGGTCATCGCCTGCACGCACGTCAGCTACCTGGATTTCATCTACTGCGGGCTCGGCGCCCGGCCGTCGAAGCGGCTGGTGCGGTTCATGGCCAAGCACGAGGTCTTCGAACATCGGATCGCCGGGCCGCTGATGCGCGGGATGCACCACATCCCGGTGGACCGCTCCGCCGGGCGGGCCTCCTACGCGGAGGCGGTCGAACGCTTGCGGGCCGGCCAGGTGGTCGGGGTGTTCCCCGAGGCGACGATCAGCCGTTCGTTCACGGTCAAGCAGCTCAAGACCGGCGCCGTCCGGATGGCCGCGGACGCCGGGGTTCCGGTCGTGCCGATGGCGGTGTGGGGCACCCAGCGGCTGTGGACCAAGGGCCGTCCCAAGGACCTGACCCGACGGCACGTGCCGATCTCGGTGATCGCCGGCGAGCCGATGAACCCGCAGCCGGACGAGGACTGCGAGGTCCGCACCAAAGACCTGCGTGTCCGGTTGTCGGCGCTACTCGACCGCGCGCAGGCGAACTACCCGGAGGAGCCCACGTCGGAGGCCGGCCGCTGGTGGCTACCCGCGCACCTCGGCGGCACCGCGCCCACCCCCGAGGCCGCCGCCGAACTCGACCATCGCCCCGACTGACCCGACCAAGGCTGTGAAGGGTCCCTTCACAGCCGCAGGGTCCAGGGTTCCGGCAAAGTCGGTGTAGAGGTCTGTGAAGGGACCCTTCACGGACTCTGAGTCTGTGAAGGGTCCCTTCACGGACCCGAAACCGGTCCGGCGCACGCTACGAGGTGGTCGCACACACCTCCGCATCGCCCACTGCCGGGTCCCCGACCGACTTTGCCGACACCCTGGACTCTGAGTCCGTGAAGGTGCCCTTCACAGCTTTTCCCCGGGCGGTCAGAACCAGCGGTCCAGGACTTGGGCGACGCCGTCCTCGGTGACCGGCCCGGTCACCTCGTCCGCGGCGGCCAGCGCTTGCGGGTGCCCGTTCGCCATCGCGACGCCGTGCCCGGACCAGCGGAGCATCTCCACGTCGTTGGGCATGTCGCCGAAGGAGATCACGGCCTCGGCGGAGACCGCGAAGCGTTCCGCGATGTCGGCGAGGCCGAGCGCCTTGGTGACCCCGTGCGCGGCCAGTTCGATCAGCCCGCCCGAGGACGAGTACGTGACGTCCACCGAATCGTCGAGCACCGCGCGCACCGCCCCGGCCATCTCCTCCGAGGTCATCCCGCGGCGGCTGACCAGCAGTTTGATCGCCGGCTTGCCGAGCACCTCGCCGCGCATCGCCACGCGGCCCTCGTCGTCGCCCCAGGGGTTGTGGTAGTCCGGCTCGATCACGAAGTTGCGCAGGTCGTGGTCCGCCGGGCCGGTTTCGATCCGCTCGGCCGCCAGCCGGCATCCGGGCAGCGCCTTGTCGAGCGCACTGGCCAGCTCGTGCAATAGCACCGGCTCGAGCTGCCCGTGCACCTCGACGACGGTGTCCGCGCCGATGTCGAGCAGCACGGCGCCGTTCGCGCAGACCGCGTACCCGGTGAGGCCGAGTGGGCCGGCGACCGGTGCGATCCACCGCGGCGGCCGACCGGTGCACAACACGAACGGCACCTCGTCGTCGAGCACTCGGCGCACCATGCCGACAGTGCGTTCGGTGAGCGTTTCACTGGGACCGAGCAGGGTGCCGTCGACGTCGGACGCGACCAACCGGGGTTTCTCCACTCCTACAGTGTCCCGGGAGCCGCCCGTTTGAGCGAATGTCTGTGTCGGGCACTACGGTCGGACTTCGTGCGAGCAGGCATCGTGATCCTTCCGGAAGATCGTTGGTGGGCGGCCGAGCCGAAGTGGCGGGCCGCCGAGGAGTACGGCTTCGACCACGCGTGGACCTACGACCACCTCGGCTGGCGGTCACTGGTGGACGGTCCGTGGTTCTCCGCGGTACCCACGCTCACCGCGGCCGCGATGGTCACGTCGCGGATCCGGCTGGGCACGTTCGTCGCGTCGCCGGTCGCGCGGCACCCGGTGCCCTTCGCGCGCGAGCTGATCACCCTGGACGACGTGTCCGACGGCCGGTTCGTGCTCGGCGTCGGTGCCGGGGTCGAACACGGGGAGTACGACGTGCAGGTCCTCGGCGGACCCCGGCTCACCAACCGGCAGCGGGTCGACCGCTTCACCGAGTTTGCCGAAGCGCTCGACGGCCTGCTGATGACCGACCGCTTCGACTACTCCGGCGAGTACTTCACCGCGGTCGGCGCGCGGAACCTGCCCGGTACGGTGCAGCGGCCGCGACTGCCGTTCGTGGTGGCGGCGAACGGCCCGCGCACGATGACGCTGGCCGCCCGCTTCGGCGCCGGCTGGGTCACCACCGGCCGTGGCGGCAGCACCCCGGACGAATGGTGGCAGGGCGTCGCAGACCTGGTGAAGGTGTTCGACCAGCGCCTCGAAGACGCCGGCCGCGACGGTTCCACGATGCAGCGGTACTTGTCACTGGACGCGTCGCCGACGTATTCGCTGAGCAGCGTGGCCGCGTTCCGCGAGGGCGTCGAGCGGGCCAACGCGCTGGGCTTCACCGACGTGATCTCGCACTGGCCGCGTTCCAGCGGGCCATACGAAGGCCATGAGTCGGTGCTGGAGCAGGTTGTCGATTCGGTGCTCCCGGAGCTGCCGGAGAAGTAGACGTCCGGACGCGGGCTAGTCCATTCGGGTGATACGGAGCGGGCCGGGAAACCTCCGCGCGCGCAACGGCGTGCACGCGGTGAGAAGAGGGGGAGCGGCGCCGGGGGACGTCGTCTTCTCACCCGGCGGGGGCTTGGGGAGGAACTCCTCGTGATCGTGGTGGTGGGGGAGCCGCGATCACGAGGAGCCGTTACCGCAGGATCGTGTAGATCGCAGCCCCCCGATTGCGGTAGTCCAGACGCAGGAAGTCACGGCCGTCCAGGCCGGTCAGACCGGGAGCGAGCGGGGCGTTTTTGACGATCGTGCCGCTGCCGATCAGCACGTGGTGCACGTCCAGCCGGTGCACTGCCGCGCGGACCTCCGGATCGGTGTCGTAGTCGCGGAAGTGCAGGGCCAGGTACGTCGCGTCCGGCGAGATCCGGCCACCGCCGTCGTAGTGGCCGGCGACCGGGTGCACACCGCTCAGCGCGTACATCCACGCTGTGCCGTCCAGCCGGTCGTTCAGCACCTTCTCGTGCGGCCCGATGCCCATCGTGCCGAGGTGTGCGATGGCCGCGATCTCGTCCGCGCTTACCGGCGGAGTGACCTCGCCCTCCCGGCCGTTGTAGTACAGGTAGGACACCGCGGTGGCGTTCGCGCTGCGGTAGAACCCGCCGGTCAGCACGGTCGTGGCGACCACCACCAGCACCGCGGTCGCGGCACCCAGCCGCGTCCGTACCTTTGGCCGGGCGCGGGCCCAGCTGCCGCGGCGGACCAGCCGGGCGATCCACCGTTGCAGCTCCGCCATCCCATGCCCGGCGAGCAGGCACAGCGGGATCGCGGCCAGCGCCATCAGCCGGTAGCGGTCGTTCCACCAGGGGCGCGACAGCGAAACCACCCACGGCAGGTAGCCGAAGGACGCGACGAGCACGAAGAACGCGGAGAGTCCGAGCGCGGCCAGCCCCACCCAGCGCATCCGGCCGAGCCGGTGGAAGGTCAGCACGCCGAGCACCAGCAGCACGGTGAGCCAGATCAGCGGCCGATTCAGGACCTGCTGGAAGGTGCCCAGCAGCTTCAGCGACACCGGGATCGACAGGTTCGAGTTCCACCCGTAGTACGGGTAGGAGCCGGACGTGAAGCCGATCGCGCCGAAGATCTGCGGCACGGCCAGCAGCACGCTGGCCACCATCACCGGCACCATGTACACGAGGTCCATACCGATTACCCGGCCCACGGAGCGCCCTTCCGGCACACCGTCCACCGGTAGCCGCCGAAGCGAGCGATACCAGCGCTGGATCACCAACGGGAACGCCAAGAGCACCGCTCCGAACAACGCGCTTGAGTGCGCGCTCAGCAGCCCGTCTGCCGTGAGTGCGAGCACCAGCCCGGTGTCGACGCCCGGCCGTACGAGGAAACGCTGCAACGCGACCACTGCGAGCGGCGTGAGCACGATGCCCAGCGCGTACGGCAGCAGGCCGCTCGACACCGACTCGTACGCGCCCGTGGTCGCTCCTACGGCGACGAGAGCGGCACAGCCGGCGAACACCGCGCGCCCGCCGAGCTGACGGATCAACGCGACCATCGACAACGCGAAGAGGCCCGCGATCGGCATGGTGAGCGCGTTGAGCGTGGCCGGGATGCTCGCCCCGGAGATCTGGTACACCAGCGCGCCGACCAGGTGGTAGCCGTTCGGATAGAAGGAGCCGTCGGGGTACCAGTTGATCTTGCCCATACCGGTGAGCGAGCCGTCGCCGGTCTCGGCGATGTAGCGAATGCCGTTCGCGTGGTACACGGTGTCCCAGCGCTGGAACACCGCGCTGGTGCCTTCGCGCGCGGAGAGCACCACGGCGATCGATATCCCCGTCGCGACCACGACGCAGGCAGCGACCGCCCAGTGCTCCCGATTGGTCCAGCCAATCGGCGGTTCCTCGGCGCCTGCGCGAAGCAGGCCGCGGGCGATCAAGAGCCGTCTCGCGCCGTACGCGAGGGCTGCCAGCAGCACGGTGCAGGCGGCCGTAGTGAGCACGTTGTAGGGCAGGCCGGCTTTCGCCAGCCAGGGGCCGGCCAAGCCGGTGACGGCGTAGCTGAGCAGGGGGGCGAGGCCGGCCAGTGCCCAGCCGCGCAGTCCGGCCGCGCGGCCGATCAGGCCGCCGGGAACCGCCAGCACGGCCACGTACGTGGCGATCGCGCCGAGATAGCTCCAGAAGGTGTCCGGTGCAGGCATGGTTCTCTATGTGTGGTGTGGGTAAAACCTGGCGGTATGCCGAGGTCGGTTCGGGCCGCGGTGTCAGTACTGCGTACCCTGGGCGCCCGTGAGCGAGCACACGAACCCCGCCAAGATTACTGAAGACGAGTTCGCCGGTTACGACCTCATCGTCGTTGGGTCCGGTTTCTTCGGGCTGACCGTCGCCGAACGCGCCGCGGCCGAGCTCGGGAAGAAGGTGCTCGTGCTCGAGCGGCGGAGCCACCTCGGTGGCAACGCCTACTCCGAGCCCGACCCGGAAACCGGCATCGAGGTGCACAAGTACGGCGCGCACCTGTTCCACACCTCGAACAAGCGCGTGTGGGAGTACGTCAACCGCTTCACCGAGTTCACCGGCTACCAGCACCGGGTGTTCGCGAAGGTCGAGGACCAGGTCTACTCGTTCCCGATGAACCTGGGCCTGATCAACCAGTTCTTCGGCAAATCGCACACGCCGGACGAGGCCCGCGAGCTGATCGCGAAGCAGGCTTCGGAATTCCGGACCGAGGACGCGCAGAACCTTGAGGAAAAGGCCATCTCGCTGGTCGGCCGCCCGCTCTATGAGGCGTTCATCCGCGGGTACACCGCGAAGCAGTGGGAGAACGACCCCAAGGACCTCGGCGCCAACATCATCACCCGGCTGCCGGTCCGCTACACGTTCGACAACCGCTACTTCAACGACACCTACGAAGGCCTGCCGGTCGAGGGATACACCGCCTGGCTGAAGAAGATGGCCGAGCACGAGAACATCGAGATCCGGCTGAACGTCGACTACTTCGACGTGCGCGAGCACATTCCGGCGGGCACCCCGACCGTCTACACCGGACCGCTGGACCGCTACTTCGGCTACTCGGCGGGCCGGTTCACCTGGCGCACCGTCGACTTCGAATCCGAGGTCGCGCCGACCGGTGATTTTCAAGGCACCTCGGTGGTCAACTACAACGACCAGGAAATCCCCTACACCCGCATCATCGAGTTCCGGCACTTCCACCCGGAGCGGGACTACCCCAAGGACAAGACGGTCATCTTCCGCGAGTACTCCCGTTTCGCGAAAGAAGAAGACGAGCCGTACTACCCGATCAACACGCCGGAGAACCGCGAGAAGCTGGAAAGCTACCGCGAGCTGGCCAAGGCCGAGGCGCGCGAGAAGAACGTGCTCTTCGGCGGCCGGCTGGGTACCTACAAGTACCTCGACATGCACATGGCGATCGGTTCGGCGCTGTCGATGTTCGACAACAAGATCGCGCCGCACCTGACCGACGGTGCTCCGCTCGACGGGTCCATCGATGCTTGAGAAGGACACCCCGCGCGGTGAAGTCGCGGTCCTCGCCAAGGCACAGGGCGTCCTGAAGAAGCCCGGCACCGTGCAGGTCGCGCGGGGTATGTCGCTGTTCGGCGAGCACAGCGCGGGCTGGTTCGCGCTCGGACTCGTCGGCGCGGCGGTGGACCGCGAGCGGCGCAAGGACTGGCTGCTCGCCTCGGCCGGGGTGGTGGGCGCGCACGCCGCCTCGATCGCGGTCAAGCGGGTGGTCCGGCGGCGCCGTCCGGACCACGAAAGTGTCGAGGTGCTGGTGGGGACGCCGAGCAAGCTGAGCTTCCCGTCCTCCCACGCCACCTCGACCACGGCGGCGGCGGTGCTTTACTCCGGGTTGACCGGGCGTAACCTGGTGCCCGCCCTCGTACCGCCGATGCTGGCCTCGCGACTGCTGCTCGGCGTCCACTACCCGACCGACGTCCTGGCCGGAGCTGCGCTCGGGGGTGTCCTCGGCGGTCTGCTTCGCAGGCGGCTGACCAAGGCCGAGCCCCGCGGCACCTCCCGAAAGAAGTGTGGAAGGCGATGAGCGAAACGACCGACGAGCGAGCCGAGAACGCAGCGGCCGCCGAAGGCGCCGAGGCGACTCCGGCGGAGCACGCGGAGTCGGTCGACGCCCCCATCCCACCCACAGCGCCCGTCTCGGCCAATCCGAGCCCACTTGGCCTGGTGCTCGGCGTGGTCAAGACGGCCCGGCCGAAGCAGTGGGTGAAGAACGTACTGGTCTTCGCTGCGCCGTTCTTCGCTTTTTCCAAGGCGACGAACCGCACCGAACTGGCCATCGACGCGTTGATCGCGTTCGTGGCGTTCTCGCTCACTGCCTCGTCGGTCTACCTCATCAACGACGCGGTCGACGTCGAAGCCGATCGCGCGCACCCGACCAAGCGGAACCGGCCGATCGCGGCCGGGATCGTGCCGGTCGGCGTGGCCTACGCGGCCGCGGCAGGATTCCTGGTCGCCGGGCTCGCGGTGTCCTTCGCCGCGAGCTGGCAGCTGGCCGTCGTGCTCGCGGTGTACGAAGCGGTGCAGCTGGCCTACTGCTTCGGGCTCAAGCACCAGCCGGTGGTCGACCTGGCCATCGTCGGGTCCGGTTTCCTGATGCGCTCGATCGCCGGCGGTGTGGCCGGCGGAATCGCGATGTCGCAGTGGTTCCTGCTGGTCACCGCGTTCGGCTCGCTGTTCATGGTGGCGGGCAAGCGATACGCGGAGATCATGCTCTTCGAGCGCACCGGGGCGAAGATCCGCTCCTCGCTGAAGAAATACTCGGCGAGCTACCTGCGGTTCGTCTGGGCCACCTCGGCGGCCATCCTGATCATGTCCTACTGCCTGTGGGCGTTCGAGATCCGCCAGACCGAGCACAACTCGGTGTGGGCCGTGGTGTCCATGGTCCCGTTCGTGATCGCGGTACTGCGCTACGCGGTCGACGTGGACGGCGGCAACGCCGGCGCGCCCGACGAGATCGCCCTCAAGGACCGGGTGCTACAGGTCCTCGGGGCCAGCTGGGTCCTGACCCTGTTCCTCTCGTTCTACCTCTAACCCGCTGTGAAGGGACCCTTCACAGCCTCAGCGTCCGTGAAGGGTCCCTTCACAGCCTTTATGCACAGCTGGGGTTCAGGCTCCGCACAGCATCGGCGGTCATCCTCAAGGGGTGGGAACAGTGTGTTCCCACGTTCGGAGCCGGAGGAACCCGCAATGAACGACCAAACCCCCGAACCACGGGAGGGCGCCGGCCCTGCCCCGGCGTCCGGCCCAGAAGAAGTCATCGGCTCGGCGAACGAGCAGACCCGGGAACTCCACTCGTCGGCGGCCTCCGCTGCGGAACCGGCCGCCGCGCCGGGCCAGGGCGTGCAGGGGCAGGGTGCGCCGGGCCACGGCGTGCCAACCCCGGGTGTGCAGGGCCAGGGCGCACCCAGCCCAGGTGCGCAGGGTGAGGGCGCGCCTAGCCCAGGTGCGCAGGGGCAGGCCGCGCCGCCGCCCCCGCCGCCCCCGCCACCTCCGCAGCCGCCCGCCGGGCAGCAGTGGGGCGTGCCGATGCCACCACCTCGCCCCGGCGGCTTCCGGCGCTTTGTCGGCAACCGGGTCACGCAGCTGGTCGCAGTCGGGGTGCTCGGGCTGGCCGTCGGCGGAGGCGTCGTGGGCGGCGTTATGGCCGCCACGTACCACCCCGGTCACCCCACCATGAGCCAGCACCGCGGCGACCACCATTTCCGGGGCCGGGCTCCGATCCAGCGGCAAGGCCCCGGCGGCCAGCAGAACGGCGGGAACGGCAGCGGTACCGGAACGGGCAGCGGTACCTGACGCTCGTTCAGCCGACGGTCACAGCGCTTCGATCGCGTCGTTGAGGATCTTCACGACCGCCCGCGGATCGCCCGGGATCAGCTCGACCCGGCCGTCGGCGGTCGGGTAGGTCAGCACCCGGCCGGTTTCGAGGTCGAGCGCGGTGATCGGGCCACCGCTGAGACGGCGGCCGTGGGCACGACGTGCCACGTACAGCTGGTGCACGGCTTCCTGCGGGAGGTTCAGTACCGCGGTGAGGTACTCGTGGCTGTCACGCTCGTCGAACAGGTCCGGCGCCGTTTCGGACGGGGAGGTCACCGACACCCGGCGCACGGTAGCGCCCGGCAGCGGGGGCAGCGTGTCCAGCAGCGCGGTGGCCGGCCGGTCTGGCGGGATCGGGCGGATCTCGACGGTGCCGCCGTCCTCCTCCCGCACCAGTACCAGCACCGCGTCCTGCGCTCGCTGCGCGACCAGCGCCGCCCGGCGGGTTCCGTCCGCCCAGCCTGACCACGTGTAGTACTCGGCCTCGGCGTACGCGATCAGCTGGAGCGTTGCCCGCCATCCTGGGGTCGGCGCGCCCCGGTCGGCGAGGCCGAACTCGGTGAGCAGATCGATGGTCGCAGCGTGCAGTTCGCGCCGTGCGCCGGCGTCGGCCCAGAACCGTGCCGAACCGAAGATCCGGTGCGGCGGGCCGAGGTCGAGCATGTCCCAGGCGAGGCCGAGCGCGGGCGCGGGCAGCATGACCGCTCGCTCCGGCGTGATCATGCGCCGAGCGTGGGCGGTGCGGAGCGAAGCCCGGTGACCGGGTCGACGAGGTGCTCGTCGGTGAAGATGTCGTCGGTGTCGAGGACGTACTTGCGATCGTGCTCGGCGTCTTCCTCCTTTTTGCCGCCACGCCCGCCCGCCGCCGCTCCCGCGCCGGGCAGCCCGCGTTCACCGGCCGCGCCACCGCGCATGGATCCGGTGCGGGCGCCGGGTTCTCCGGTGCCGGTCCGCGCGCCCGAGGAATTGCCGGGACTGCGGGTCGCCGGTCCTTCGCCGGGGCCAGAGGCGACCCCACCTCTGCCGAACGACGTTGTCCCGGGGCCGAATCCGCCTGCCCCTGCCCCGAATTCACCGGGGCCGAACCCGCCCGTGCCGAATCCGCCGGGGCCGAATCCCGGCGTGCCGGAACCACCGGCGCCAGGCTGATACCCACCCCACGACGGCGGTGCGAAGCCAGGCTGGACGGGCGGTGGCTGATAGCCCGCAGCGGTCGTGCGGTCGCTTCCCGGCCCATGCGTTGGGTTCGCGCCGCTCGTCCCACCCAGCCCGCCAGGCCCGTTTACGCCATCGGGCCCGCCGGGTCCGGCTGGCCCGCCCGGATGTCCGGCGCTGGTGCCAATACCGGGCAGGTCACCGCCGATGACCCCACGATGGGTGGCACTGGGGACACTGCCGCCGGGTTTGCCCGCCGCCGGTTGGTGCTGCGCGTCGGGTTGCTGCTCGATGCGGACGTCACCGCCGTCGTAAGCGCCGATCTGCCCGTAATCCGACTTGAGCCGGCCGGTGTTCCCCTGGGTCTGGTTGGTGAATTGCTGGTACTGCTGAAGGCTTTCGTCCGCTGCCGCGGTGTACTCCACCAGCTGCCACATATGGTCGTACTCGTACCAGCTCTTCCCGGCGGCGGGCGCGAGATCGGGCTTGGCGGGCATCTGTGCCATCTGGTTGCGGAGGTTGTCGTACAGCGTCGTGGTCGTGGTGTGGGTGCTGCCGTTGTCCAGAAAGGTCTGGTGCGCGTCGAGCATCGAGGCCCGGACTTTCTGCAACCGCCCGGAAACCTGATCGGCCGCGGCACCCTGCCAGACCGATTCGAGGCTGCCCAGTGCCGTCGAGACGTCCTGGCTGAGCGCTTCCTGATCAGTGGCCATTTTCCGGGCCATGTCGATGCCACGGTGCCAGTCGCGGGAATTGCCACCCTGGATCTGCTGCACAATCTCCTCGATCGGCACGGTCAGTTCCTTGTGCAGCTGGAAGTATTGCTTGGCGATGTCGGCCGGATCCATGTCAGCGCCCCGCTTTCGCTTTGAGTGTGGTGACCACGTGGTCGGCGATGATGGCTGCGATGTCGCAGGAGTCGACTTTGCCGGCGTTGTAGTCGCCGAGGCTGAGCCCGATTTGGAAGTCGAGGGTGTCGGCGAGCCCGACCGTGAGATGGCAGTCCCGGGTTCTCGGTCCTGGCTGGGTGTCGTAGGCCACGGCGGGGAAGCCCTGGATGGGTGGGAGTACGTCGAACCGTTTCATCTGGGATTTGACCTGCTTGTAGATGATGCTCAGGCCTTCGTGTTGCGTAGTCGTGAAATAGATCATTAGCAGTGACCCGCTCCCGCCGCCCCAGCTGCATACCGGCCCGAGGGCACCGTCCTCGATTTTTCCGGGGATTCCGGGCCCGATGTCGTCGTGAATCTGTTTCGGGCTGAGTGCTTCGCAGGGGCTGCCGGACAGCACGGAGTCCGGTAGTGGGTGCGCGACTTTGGGTGCGCCGCCATAGGGCGGTATTTCCTTGAGCAGCATGGGATTGCTCGCGGGGCTCGGAATGCCAGGAGTGATGCTGGTGCAGGCAGTGAGCATCGTCGCCGAGATCAGCATGATGAAGGGAGCGCGGCGGTTCATTTCGTCTTTTCCTGGGGGCTGACAGTGTTCAATAGGTCGGTCTGCTGATGGTCGCTCGACTTGGTCATGCCCAGTGCGGCTTCAATGCGCTGGATCAATTCGTTCAGGTAGGCCAGTTGAAGGTCGACGTGGCCGCCGCCGTAGGAGTACGCCCCGAGTTTTCCTGCGCCGTCGCCGACCAGCGCGACGTGTGCTGCGAGGGTCGAGGGGTCCTTCGACGGGGCAGTTATCCCGCACAGGTTGGCCACCGCGGCCTTCATTTTTCGCTGCCTGTCTCGGATGTCCTTCAGATTTTTGAGGAGCTGTTTCGCTTCGTCGGGCTCCAGGACGAAGCCGTCCGGCGCGCTTGCCCTGGCTTCTCCGGTCGCGACAGTGAACCCGACGTCCTCGAACACAGTGCCCCCTCGGCGCGGTGTCTGCAATTGATTACAGACATCAGAGTAGTGGATCTGGTACCCCGCGTGTGGGCCGTTTCGGAAAACCATCAGGCGGAGATCGGGTAGGCGAGCATCTGCGCCGTTGCTTGGCGATGTCGGCCGGGTCCATGTCAGCGTCCCGCTTTCGCTTTGAGTGTGGTGACCACGTGGTCGGCGATGATGGCTGCGATGTCGCAGGAGTCGACTTTGCCGACATTGTAGCTGCCGAGGCCGAGCCCGATCTGGAAGTCGAGGGTGTCGGACAGCCCGACCGTGAGATGGCAGCTCTGGGTTTTCGGTCCTGGCTGGGTGTCGTAGGCCACGGCGGGGAAGCCCTGGATGGGTGGGAGTACGTCGAACCGTTTCATCTGGGACTTGACCTGCTTGTAGATGATGCTCAGGCCTTCGTGCTGCGTAGTCGTGAAATAGATCAACAACACTGACCCGCCGTTGCCGTCCCAGCTGCATACCGGTCCGAGGGCACCGTCCTCGATTTTTCCGGGGATTCCGGGCCCGATGTCGTCGTGAATCTGTTCTGGGCTGAGTGCTTCGCAGGGGCTGCCGGACAGCACGGAGTCCGGTAGTGGGTGCGGGACTTTGGGTGCGCCGCCATAGGGCGGTATTTCCTTGAGCAGCATGGGATTGCTCGCGGGGCTCGGGATGCCGGGTGTGATGCTGGTGCAGGCAGTGAGCATCGTCGCCGAGATCAGCATGATGAAGGGAGCGCGGCGGTTCATTTCGTCTTTTCCTGGGGGCTGACACTGCTCAGGAGGTCGGTCTGCTGATGGTCGCTCGACTTGGTCATGCCCAGTGCGGCTTCAATGCGCTGGATCAATTCGTTCAGGTAGGCCAGCTGGAGGTCGACGTGGCCGCCGCCGTAGGAGTATGCCCCGAGTTTTCCTGCGCCGTCGCCGACCAGTGCGACGTGTGCTGCGAGGGTCGAGGGGTCCTTCGACGGGGCAGTTATCCCGCACAGGTCGGCCACCGCATCCTTCATTTTCAGCTGCCTGGCTCGGATGCCAAGCAGTTTCTTGAGGAGCTGTTTCGCTTCGTCGGGCTCCAGGACGAAGCCGTCCGGCGCGCTTGCCCTGGCTTCTCCGGTCGCGACAGTGAACCCGACGTCCTCGAACACAGTGCCCCCTCGGCGCGGTGTCTGCAATTGATTACAGACAACAAGGTAGCGGATCTGTGACCGCGCGTGTGGGGTATTCCAGAAAATCGTCAGACGGCTAGACATAAATGCTTTAGACGCATTTTCCATAGGTATTTATATTCTGATTTCACCTGCCCTGGACGCAAATGCAAGGGTCCGCAGACGAAAGAACCCCCGAACATCCGGTGACCGGAACGTTCGGGGGTTCGTTCGGAAGCCGGGCCTCAGATGGGCAGCTTCCGGAAGATCGGCCGGGGCACGTGCCGCAGGATGGACATCATCAGGCGCATCGGGGCGGGCGCCCAGACCAGCTCCTTGCCACGGCGGGAGGCGTCCACGGCGATATCGGCGACCTGTTCCGCGGTCACCGACAGCGGGGCGGGCTTGAGCCCTTCGGTCATCTTGGTCTTCACGTGCCCGGGACGGACCACGGTGGCCTTCACGCCGTAGGGCGCGAGCGCTTCGCCGAGGCCGAGGTAGAAGCCGTCGAAGCCGGCCTTCGTCGAGCCGTACAGGAAGTTCGACCGGCGTACGCGCTCGCCGGCCACCGAGGACAGCGCGATGATCCGGCCGTGGCCCTGCGTCTTGAGCTTCTCCGCCAGCGCCACGCCTACCGACACCGCGGACGCGTAGTTCACCGTGGCCAGCTCGACTGCCTTCGCGTGGTCCTGCCAGACCTCTTCGGGATCGCCGAGCAGGCCGAAGGCGACGACGGTCACGTCGATGTCCCCGTCGGCGAAGGCCGCGTCGAGCACCTTCGGGTGCGAAGCGGTGTCCTTCGCGTCGAAGACCACTGTGGACACCTCCGCGCCACGGTCCTTCAGCCGCTGCGCCGCGGCCTCCAACCGGGGCGACTGCCGCGCGGCGAGCACGACGCGCAGCGGCTTCTCGGCGAGGTACTTCTCCGCGATCGCCAGCGCGATGTCGGACGTGCCGCCGAGCAGCAGCAGGGACTGGGGATTTCCGACCGCGTCGATCACAGTGCGAGCCTCCGGCTCATGTCAGAGGCGAAAACGCCTTCGGGGTCAACGGCTGCGCGGATCTTCCGCCATTCCTCCAGCCGCGGGTACATCCGGGCGAAGGTCTCCGGCGAGGTGCGGGAGTCCTTGGCGGTGTAGAGCCGTCCGCCCGCGGCGAGGACCAGCTCGTCCAGCTCCCGGCAGAGGGCGCTGAGTCCCGGCTTGATCGGGAAGTCGAGGCAGACCATCCAGCCGGTGTCGGGGAACGACAGCGGCGCGCGGTTGCCCTTGCCCATCTGCTTGAAGACGTTCAGCGCCGAGTAGTGCCCGGAGTGCGCGACCTTTTCCACGATCCGGCGGAGATCCTCGTTCGCGCCGATCGGGGTGCTGAACTGGTACTGCAGAAAACCCTTGCTGCCGTAGCCGCGGTTCCACTCTCCGACCAGGTCGAGCATGTGATAGAAGGCCGTGATGTTCTGGATCGCGCCCCGGCCGTGCTTCGGGGTGGACCGGTAGTAGAACTCGCCGATCGCGCTGAGCGAGAGCTTGTTCATCAGCCCGTTCGGGAACACGTCCGGCACGGTGAGCAGCTGCGGCGCGGAGAACTTCAGCGGCTCGGCGCGCTGCTTCGGCGTGAGGTCGTCGAGCTTGGCCAGCGAACCGCGGGCGAACGCGCCCCGGCCGAGCTTGCGGCCCTTGTTGATGGTGTCGAACCAGACCGACGAATACGTGTAGTTCTCGTCCGAGCCGTCGCTGATCAGCGCCAGCGTGCCGTCCAGGTCGTCGGTGCGGTCGTTGTCGACGATGAAGTAGGCGCTCTCGGTCTTGGTCATCCGGATCGTGGCGCGCAGGATGATCCCGGTCAGCCCGATCCCCGCGACCGTCGCCCAGAACAGCTCGGCTTCCGGGCCTTGGGGGGTGAGCGTGCGGATCGAGCCGTCCGCGGTGAGCAGGTCCAGCGAAACCACGTGGTTGCCGAAGCTGCCCGCGGAGTGGTGGTTCTTGCCGTGGATGTCGTTGGCGATCGCGCCGCCGACGGTCACCTGGCGGGTGCCCGGCAGCACCGGGACCCACAGGCCGTACGGCAGCGCCTCGCGCATCAGCTTGTCGAGGCTCACGCCGGCGTCCAGCTCGACCAGCCCGCTATCCGGGTCGATCGAATGGATCTCGTCGAGCACGGTCAGATCGACCACCAGGCCGCCGGCGTTCTGCGCCGGGTCGCCGTAGGACCGGCCGAGCCCGCGGGCGATGACCCCGCGAGGGCCGGCGGAGGTGACCGCGCGGGCGATCTTCTCCACGTCGCGCGTGGCCAGCACGTCGGCGACGGTCCCGGCGGTGCGGGCCCAGCCGGTCAGCGTGCGGCGCGTGGTCTCGGGTGGTTGGCTCACCCGACCAGGGTAGCCACGCCGAATGCCGCCCGGGACGTGCCCCTGAAGTGACCGCTTCTACACTTTGCGCATCAAGGCACAAGCGTCCGCGCGTCAGTGACGACTCGTACGGACACCGACGCAATAAGCCGAGAAGGTATTTCCGTGGTGGCTACCGAACCGCAGAGTGAGACGACGCCGGCGACTCCGGCGGGCCCCGGTCTGCTGGGGCAGCTGATCCGCTTCGGCCTGATCGGCGGGTTCTGCGCCCTGCTTGATCTGGGGACGTATTCGCTGCTCAGGGCCATCGGCATGGATGCCGTACCGTGGGTGGACGTGGCCCGTGCGTGCAGCTTCGTGGTGGGCACGACCACCGCGTTCTTCCTCAACCGCCGGTTCACCTTCGCCGGCGGCCGCCGGGACGGAGGCGCCCAGATCGGCGGCTTCGTCCTGCTTTACGTGGTCACGTTCTTCGTCGCGGTCGGCGTGAATCAGCTCATGCTGCACGTGCTGGCGGTGTCGGCGTGGCAGTCCACGCTTGCCTGGGTGGTTTCGCAGGCCGGCGCTACGGTGATCAATTTCGTGATGCTCAAATGGGTCGTGTTCCGTGAACGGCCGGTAAAGGAGAACTGAGTTCGATGCCCGGTAAAGCAGCCCCGGTCGCCGAGACCGCCCCCGCGGGCGAGACGCGGTTCGCCGAGCACGCACCCCAGGGCCGGCTGACGGCCCAGCGGTGGCTGTTCGCCGGTCCGGCGCCGATCGTCAGCAAGGACCTCTACGCCGAGATCGAGCAGGGCAACGCACTGCGTGAGCGCGGGAGCGTGTCGCTGGAGCCGTCCGCGAAGGTCACCGGCAACACCTACTTCGGCCGGTTCCCCGCCTCGTACTGGCAGCGCTGGACGACCGCGACCGAGGTCTCCATCGAGGCCGTGGTGAGCGGGGACGGGCTGCTCTCGGTGGGCGCTTCCGACCTGGAGGGCGACGCGCGGGTGGTGGCCGCCGAGCAGGTGTCCGGCGCGCAGGGCCGCAAGGTCACGCTCACCGCGAAGCTGGACAAGTTCCACGACGGCGGCGCGCTGTGGCTCGACCTGGAGACCGAGGGCGGCCAGACGCTGCGCGTCGAGCAGGCCCGCTGGACCGTGGACGCGCCGGAGAAGATCCGCCCGACCGCGGTCACCATCTGCACCATGAACCGCGCCGACGACTGCCTGAAGAACCTCCAGGCGCTCGCCGCGGACGTGCACTCCCTCGACACCCTGGACGCCATCTACGTCGCCGACCAGGGCACCGACCTGGTCGAGTCGCGGGACGGCTTCGCGCAGGTCGTCAAGGACCTCGGCGACAAGCTGCACTACATCAAGCAGCCCAACCTCGGCGGCGCCGGCGGCTTCACCCGCGGCCTGTACGAGGTGGCCGGGCACACCGCCACCGAGCACGCGAACGTGCTGTTCATGGACGACGACGTGTTGCTGGAGCCGGACCTCGTGGTGCGGATGACGGCGTTCTCCAACCGCACCGCGAATCCGATCATCGTCGGCGGCCAGATGCTCAACCTGCTGCACCCGAACCAGCTGCACGTCGGCGCCGAGTACGCCCGGCTGAACACGCTGGAGCCGGGGCAGCCGGTGCAGCACTCGCTGACCACCGCGGACCTGCTCGGCGTGGACGAGGAGACCGGGGCCCCCAACCGGCAGGAGCGCCGGCTCGACGCCGGGTACAACGGCTGGTGGTCCTGCCTGATCCCGTACGAGGTCGTGAAGGCCATCGGCTACCCGATGCCGTTCTTCTTCCAGTGGGACGACGCGGAGTACTCCTACCGGGCGCGCGAATACGGCTTCCCCACGGTGACCCTGCCGGGCGCCGGCGTGTGGCACGCGGACTTCCACTGGAAGGACTGGGACGAGTGGCACCGGTACTTCAACCTGCGTAACTCGATCATCACCGCGGCGCTGCACTCGCCGTTCAACCTGAACCTGCTTTCCCGGGTGCTGCTGGCGCAGCTGGTGCGGTACCTGCTGGGCATGCAGTACGGGCTGTCCGCGACGCTGATCAAGGCGGTGGAGGACTTCCTGGAGGGCCCGGAGGTCCTGCGCGACGGCGGGGTCGCGGCGATGAAGGAGATCCGCCGGATCCGTGACCAGTACCCCGAGACCAAGCGGCACAAGGCCACCGACGTGCCGGGCATCGCGTCGAACGACATCGGCATCATCAACAGCGCGCCGCGGCCGAGCATGCAGCGCCTGGTGCTGATCAAGCGGGTGCTCGACCGCGTGCTCGGCCGGAGCCGGTTCGGCCTCGGCGCGGTGCCGGTCGACGAGGCGCACTGGTGGCACATCGCGCTGTTCGACACGGTCGTGGTCACCGATGCCTCGCAGGAGGGCGTGCGGGTGCGCAGCTACGACAAGATCAAGATGTTCGAACTGGCCAAGCGCGGCGCCAAGACCATTCAGCGTCTCCGCAAGGAGGGCCTGGCCGTGCAGGAGCAGTACAAGCGCGCGATGCCGGAGCTGACCTCGCGGGAGAACTGGCAGCGCCTCTACGAACTCTGACCGCTCGCTGAACAAGCTGTGAAGGGACCCTTCACAGACTCAGAGTCTGTGAAGGGTCCCTTCACAGCTTTCTGGCCTGCCGCTAGACGGACAGGCCGAACTTGCCCTTGCGGCTCAGATCGTCGACGTAGGCCGCGGCGACGTGCGCGAAGTTGACCGACACCGTGTTGCCGTCGCGGGTGCGCACCGAGTGCACGCCGCTCCGGCTCAGGAGATCGGGGATCTTTTCCTCGACGCTGGGCGCCTCGTCGGCGGTGAGCGGGAACAGCAGCGGTTCGCCGCCCGCGGCCAGATGCAGGACGAGTGCCGGTTTGGGATCTGCCATACCCCCATGGCAGCAGTGGCGGATCACCCTCGGCAAGCAGGTTCGCGCACAGCGGAGCGGTTGCCGGTACGTTCGGACACGTGCCCGACGATCTCCGCGGGAGATCGAACCACGGATGAGCAAGGGTGAGCCGTGCCGTACTCGTTTTCGCTTTCGCCGGCGGCAGTCGATCTTCTTCTGGCCGAGCTGGGGCTCGGCCGGGCCCCGGTGCCGTTCACGGTGCCGCACGTCGGCATCACCACCGGGGAACGCGCGGCGGTCCGGGACGCGGTGTTCCGCGACCTGGACGGCCGGGGCCTGCTTCGCCGCGGTTCGCTCGACGACGACATCGCGCTGGCGTTGCACACCTTCGCCCGGCCTGCGGTCGCGGTGTCCGCCGCGGCGCAGCTACACGGCGAGCAGCTGTTCGCGCGGGTTGCCTCGTCGGGGCAGTACGCGGTGCTGGTACGTCAGGACGGCGGGATGTTCGCCTTCGAGGAGGTCCGGCCGACCAACATCGTCCCGGTGATCGTCGACCTGCTGCCGTTGACGCCCGCGGCGCCCGGCCAGTCGGTGACCGTCGCCCGCCCGGCGAAGAAGCAGCGCCAGGGCGACAGCTACGACCCGTTCGCCGGGATGAGTGCTCCGCGTACGCACAACCCGCAGCTGCGCGCCGCGGAGCGGATCTTCGAGAAGCCTCGGCTGGGCGTGGGCGAGTTCAGCCTGTACGTACGCGATGAGAACGGCCGTGAGCGGGCGTTGCCGTCGTTGGCCTGGTTCGACACCGAAGCGGGCCGTTATCTGCTCAGTACCCGTGACTCCGGCGACGGCGAACGCTGGCTCACCTATTCGCCCGCGGACAATGCCCGTATTGCCCAGCAGTTGTTCACCCAGCTGGAAGGCTATTCGGTAAACGCCTGACCCGGGCCTCGCCGGTCAGTAGACTCCCGCGCATGAGCTCTGTTCCGGGTACCGACGCGCTCGCGGCCGGCGGGCTGGACGCCAAGGGCGTCGCCGAAGCCGCCGCCCAAACGCACAAACTGGTCGCTGCCGCGAAAGCCGGTGGCTTCACCATCGACGGCGAAGCGCTCGGCGACTTGCGCAAGGCGCTCACCGACATGGTCACGCGGCTGGGCGCGCTGCGGCCGAAGCTGCAGGTGCTCGCGTCCCCGCCACAGTTGGGTAGTCATCCGTACGGGCACACCGTGGCCGAGCACGACCGCAAGAGTGGAGCTGACACGGAAGGCTCTGCTGCCGACGTACTCGACCAGTTCGGCCGTCTGCTGAGTGAAGCCGATGAAGCGCTCGCGCGCGCGGCCGGCGTCTACACCGAGAACGAAGATCAGGCCATCGACACCCATCGCACTGTGAAGGCCGCCGAATGACCACGCAGATCCCGCAGCACGAGCTGGTCCCGTCCGACGCGGACTACCTGGGCCACGACCACCAGCGGCTCAAGTCGTTCGTCGAGAGCAACCTCGACGTCGCACAGGTTTCCTCGCTGTCGCAGGCGTACACGGAGCTGCAGAAGGCGTTCGAAGAGTTTGCGACGCAGCTGAAGGGCGCCGTACAGAAGTCGAAGGGCGCGTGGGGCGGCGACGCGGCTGTCGGCGCGCAGGCGTACTTCGAGAACCTCAGCGAATGGGCCGACGCGAACTCGCAGAACGCGAAGGTGGCCGCGCAGTCGCTGGAAGAGCAGGGGCACGCCGCGCAGACCGCGAAGAACACCATGCCGGACGCGGTGCCGTTCGACTGGTCCGAAGAGTTCGACAAGTGGGTCAAGGCCGGTCCGCTGGGGCTCGGCGACTCGATCGATTCGACGCTGAAGAAGCAGAACGAGAGCCGCGACGCGCACGAGCTGGCCGCCGAGACGATGTCGAACTACGACTCGTCGTTGCACCAGGCCGCTTCGAAGCAGCCGACGTTCGCCGAGCCGCCGAAGTTCGCTGCTGCGTCCGGCGGATCAGGCATTCCGACGATGCCGTCCGCGGATCAGCACCAGGACAGCTCGTCCCCGGCCGCGCCGATCAGCGGCCATGCCACGGTGGGTGGGGGAGCCGGGGTTGCAGCGTCGCCGAGCGTGAGCAGTCCGGGCTCGTACACCGGCGCCGTCCAGACCCCGACCCCGGACGCAGCCACCGTCGCGGCCGGCTACACCCCGCCTGCCGCGCATCCTGGTGCCGGCGGCGCCGTGGCGTCGGCGGGCATGGGTATGGGCGCGATGCCGATGGGTGGCATGGGCATGGGCGGCGGCTTCGGCGGCGACGAGGAACACCAGTCGAAGGTCGGCCGCGGCGGCGGATTCGGCCCCGGGCAGGACGCCGCGAGCCCCGGCACGGCCGAGGTGGCCGCGGCCGGCATGGGCGGCGCCCCGGCCCGCCCCGGGATGGGTGGCTTCAGCCGTCCGTCCTATGAGGACGATTCGCAGCCCGGTTTCCTGCTGGAGATGGACGAACCGGAGGAGGACGACATGTTCGGCCGCGGCAGCGCGGCCCCTCCGGTGATCGGCGAGTGAGCCGTGGGGCCGGGCGTCAGTAGCGGTAGAACCGCTCCGCCCGGCCCTGACGGACCAGCTTCAGCCACTGCAGGAACGCCTTCGGATCGCGTTTCACGCCGACGAAGTACAGGCCGAAGCGCAGCACCTCCAGCGCGCCGATCTTGCGCATTCCCGGCTGGGACAACAGAAAACCGCGGTTGCGGTAGGTGTAGTAGCGCTTGACCTCGTTCTCCGGGTCCTGCGCGTGGAACTTCCCGCCCAGCATCGGCTTGAACTCGTCCGAGCCGTCCGGGTGCAGATAGGTGGTACGCAGCGAGGTGCCGAAGGGCAGCCCCGAGCGGACCAGCCTGCGGTGCAGTTCCACCTCGTCGCCACGGAAGAACAGCCGCAGATCCGGCACCCCGGTCACGTCCAAAGTGGACGCACGGAACAGTGCGCCGTTCATCAGCGAGGCGATGCCGGGCAGGAAGTCCGTGCCGAGTTCGGCGGGCGAGCGCTTCCAGGTGAGCCCGCGGCGCAGCGGGAAGGCCAGCTTCGCCGGTGCGTCGATGTTCGCCACCACCGGGGAGATCTCGGCCAGCCCGCGCTTTTCGGCTTCCTCCAGCAGGATCGCCAGCACGTGCTCGTCGGCCGGGCGGCCGTCGTCGTCGGCCAGCCACACCCACTCCGCACCGAGTGCGAGTGCGTGCAGCATGCCGAGCGCGAATCCGCCTGCCCCACCGAGATTCCGATGCGAGGGCAGGTACGTGACGGGCAGCGGATAGTTCGCCACCACGTCGCGAGCCGGCTGATCCGGCCCGTTGTCCACCACCACGAGGTGGTCGACCGGGCGGGTCTGCGCGGCGATGATCTTCAGCGAGTCCGCGAGCAGCTCCCGGCGGTGCCGGGTGACCACCACGCCGACGACCGCGCCGTCGGGCAGCTGCCGGGTCTCGCTGGTCATCATTCGCCGCCGTTCGTCGTGGGCACGGCTGCGACGCCGAGCCGTTCGAGGCCTTCCTGGCTCATGTTCTCGTACGGATCGCGGCCCTTGTAGGCGGTGAGCACCTCGCGCAGCGAGCCGTGCTGCTTCACGTGGCCCTCGTCCATCCAGATGGCCGAATCGCACAGCTCCATGAGGAACTCGTCGGAGTGGTTCGCGAACACCAGGATCCCGGAGCGCTTCACCAGATCCTTGAGCCGGTCCCGGGCCTTGTTGAGGAACGCCGCGTCGACCGCGCCGATGCCCTCGTCGAGGATCAGGATCTCCGGGTCGATCGAGGTGACCACGCCGAGCGCGAGCCGCACCCGCATGCCCGTGGAGTAGGTGCGCAGCGGCATCTGCAGGTAGTCGCCGAGTTCGGTGAACTCCGCGATGTCGTCCACCCGCTTCTCCATTTCCTTGGCACTCATGCCGAGGAACAGCCCGCGGATGATGATGTTCTCCACCCCGGAGATCTCCGGGTCCATGCCGATGCCGAGGTCGAACACCGGCGCGATCCGGCCCTGGATCCGCGAGGAACCGCGGGTGGGCTCGTAGATCCCAGCGAGCAGCCGCAGCAGCGTGGACTTGCCCGCGCCGTTGTGCCCGACCAGGCCGACCCGGTCGCCCTCGCGCAGGCTGATCGACACGTCGTGCAGTGCCTCGATGATCGGCACCTTCTGGTCGGTGCCGATCCGGCCGCCGACCTTGCCGAGCACCCGCTTCTTCATCGACCGCGTCTTCGCGTCGAAGATCGGGAAATCGACGTAAGCGTTGTAGACGTCAATGCTGACCATGTGTCACACCCAATACGAGACGCGGGAGCGGTAATTGCGCATGGCGACGAGCGCGAGCCCCCAGCCGACGACGGTGATCGAGCCGACCACCACCCAGCTGGTCCAGGCGACCGACTGGCCGATCAGCGGGGAGCGGGTCACCTGCATGTAGTGGTACAGCGGGTTCGCCTTGATGAACGGCAGTGCCCAGGACACACCCGATCGCGAACCGCCGTTGAGCAGCTGGTCCACCGGCCAGACGATCGGCGTGCCGTAGAACAGCAGCTGCACCAGGGAATTGATCACCTGCGGGATGTCGCGGAACCGGGTGGAGATGATGCCCAGCAGCAGCGAGGCCCAGCCCGCGGTCAGCGCGAGCAGCACGAAACCGGGGATCGCGAGCAGAATGCTCCAGCTCAGCCCGGGGTGGCAGAACAGGCCGGGCGCGCACGCGCCGTCCGGGAAGCCTTCCTTGGTCCCGAGCGAGTACGGGTCGTCCAGCGCGCTGAAGAAGATGATCAGCAGCACCACGTAGACGATCATGTTGTGCGCGAGCAGCAAGGTCTGGCGCCAGACCGTGCGCAGCACATAGACACTCAGCGGCGCGGGGAGCTGTTTGATCATCCCCTCGTTCGCGATGAACGTCTCCATGCCCTCGGTCAGGCAGCCCTGGATGAAGCCCCAGATGATGAAGCCGGTGGAGAGGTAGGGCAGGAAAACCTGGATCGGCGTGTGGAACAGCTGTGAGTACAGCAGTCCCAGCCCGAGCGCGATGACGCCCTGGCTGATGGTGATCCAGAACGGCCCGATCACCGAGCGGCGGTACCGCTGCCGGATGTCCTGCCAGCCCAGGTGGGTCCACAGCTCGCGGGCTGCGAGACCCTCCTTGAGGTCGGCTATCGCCCTGGAGAACGTCTTACGGTCCGACGAAGGCGGAGCCTGCGTCGAAACCTCGGGTTCGGCTGCGTGAACCGTGCTGGTGGCATGCACGTGGACGAGGGTACCGATGGGACGGGCCGGGCCCTGTCCGGCCCGTCGATTGTCCCGGCGTGGCGCGGGAGTCCCTCGAATTCGTTGCCGGGGCGCGTCGTTAAGATGAAGTGATGTCGGCCTCTGAAAGCAGGACCGGATTGCCGCAGTCCACCGATTCGCGCCCGCTCTACTACTTGGTCGCCCCCGTTGGTCACCCCAACTACGGCGACGAACTCATCACGGCCGGCTGGCTGCGATACCTCGCCGAAACGGCGCCGGAAGCCGATGTATGGGTCGATACCCACTCGCCCGGCCCGGCCACCGTTCTGCTGGACGGCCTGCACCCACGGGCGAAATTCACCGACACGCTGTGGCGGCTGTGCTGGGAGGCGCCGGACGAGGATCCGTGGCGCGCCGCCGCTTGGGTGCGCGAAGCCGTGCACAACCCCGGCATGATGCCGAGGCTGCACCACGGCATCGAATTGCTGTCGCGCGTGGATGTGATTCACGTGGTCGGCGGCGGCTACATCAACAAACTGTGGCCGAAACAGATCGGTCTGCTCGCGGGTGCCGCGGCGGCCGTCGAGCGTTCGGGCGGCAGGGCCGCGATGACCGGGCACGGGCTGCTGCCGGTCTGTGACGACGTGATACCGCTGCTGCGCGCGCTGACCGATCACTTCGAGGTGGTCGACGTGCGCGACGATGCGTCCGCCGAGCTGCTGGGCGTGCAGACCGGTCTCGACGACGCGTTCCTGGCCTTGCGCCCCGAGCAGTACGAGGCCGCCGAGGACCTGCCCGAGGTCATGCTGTGCCTGCAGTCGGATCTGGTCGAAGTGGGCGTCGGGGCGCTTGCCGGCGCGGTGCTCGCGATGCTGCGGGCCTGGAAGGTGCCGGGGCACAAGGTGGGTGTCGTGGAAGGCGTTCCGCGGGTCGACCGGGAAGTGTTCGCGCTGTTCGAACGAGAGCTGCCGGGCGCGCGGTTCTACCCCTTCTCGCACATCTGGACGCACGGGCTGCCCGCGGCCCCGCACCAGACCTGGATCTCCACCCGCTTCCACCTGCACATGCTCGCCGCGGCGGCCGGTGCGTCGGGCGTCGCGGTCTCGATCCACCCGGACTACTACGCGACGAAGCACCGGTCGCTCGAAGCGCTGGGGTCGAACTGGACGCTGCTGGAAGACCTGTCCCAGGTCCCGGAACGCCCGACCGCCGGCGGTTACCGTCCGGAGCTGCTGGACCAGTTCCGAAGCTCGAAGCGAGTTCTGGCGGCGCAGGTCTACGCACCGGTCGTCCGTCCGGTGCCGGAACCGGAAGCGCCCCAGCCTGAACCTCCTGCGCCCGAACCGTCGGCGCGTGCCCGATGGTCGAGGCGCTGGCGCGCGTAGCTCGGTTCGCCGCCCGGCAATCCGCGCCGGGTACTGCCGGGAAGTGAAAGCCCGGCAGTACCCGGGGAATCCGCGGTTTCCGTCGCCGGAATCGGTGCGCGTCACCACCGGCTCGGGCGAACCCGGCGCATTCCGGTGCCGTTTCCGGCAGGGGCGCCGAACTGTGCGAACCGCGGTTTTCGAACCAGGCGTCCGTTCGCCGGATCGGCATTTCCCTGCGCGCGGCGAACCGGGTTCAGAGATACTGCCCGGTCCCGCTGATCCCCGGCCCCTCGCCGGGCCGCCCCCCCACGATGCCCGAGGACCCCGCGGGCAGGCCTCGGCGCATCTGCTCCAGCTGGACCCGGGCCGCCATCTGCTGGGCGAACAAGGCCGTCTGGATGCCGTGGAACAGGCCCTCCAGCCAGCCGACCAGCTGGGCCTGGGCGATCCGCAGCTCGGCGTCGGAGGGCGTGCGGTCCTCGGTGAACGGGCGGACCAGCCGTTCCAGCTCCTCGCGCAGCTCCGGGGCCAGCGCCTCCTCCAGCTCGCGCACCGAGGTCTGGTGGATCTCGCGGACCCGTTCCCGGCTGGCGTCGTCCAGCGGTGCCGCGCGGACCTCCTCCAGCAGCTGCTTGATCATCGTGCCGATGCGCATCACCTTGGCCGGTTCCTCGACCAGGTCGCCGACCGCGTCGGCGGATTCACCCTCAGGGGTCACCGGTGCGGTGCCGACCGGCACTCCGTCCGGACCTACGACCATCACGTGCGGTGCCGAATCGTCACCGCCCGCGCCCGAAGTCCGGAAGTTCGGCTCGCTCATGTGCTCCATCCCCGTCAACTGATGCGTCCGTTTCGTGTCCGAGGGTAGCGGCTTCCGGGTATCGGGTGCAGTTCTGCCCAACCCCGCGGTGACGGGGAAACCGCACGTCCGTACGGTGTGCTCCATGGCGTTCGACGTCGCTCGTATCCGCGGACTGTTCCCCGCACTGGGGGACGGCTGGATCCACTTCGACGGCGCCGTCGGGATGCTGGTCCCGGAGCAGGTCGCGTCCGCGGTCTCCACCGCGATGCGGGCCCCGGTCTCCGGGCCTGGCGGTGCCTTCCCGGCCTCCCAGCGAGCGGAGAGCATCGTCACCGCGGCGCGGCGGGCCGTGGCCGATCTGGTCGGGGCCGATCCGGCCGCGGTGGTGCTCGGGCCGAGTTCCTCGGTGCTGCTGCGCCGCCTGGTCGACGCGCTGGCCGAGCGCTGGACGATCGGCGACGAAGTGGTTGTGTCCCGGTTGGACGAAGAGGCCAACATCGCGCCGTGGCGCCGGGCCGCGAAGCGGGTCGGGGCCGTGGTGCGCTGGGGCGAGATCGACATCGAGACCTGCGAGCTGCCCGCCTGGCAGTACGAGAACCTGGTGTCCGCGCGGACCAAGGCGGTCGCGGTGACGCTGGCCTCCGGTTCGGTCGGTACCCGCCCGGACGTGCCGACGGTGATCGAGTTCGCCAAGCGAGTGGGCGCGCTGGTCGTGGTGGACGCCACCTACGCGGCCCCGTTCGTCCCACTGGACCTGCAGGAGCTGGGCGCGGACGTGATGGTCGTGTCCGCGCAGGCGTGGGGCGGGCCGGCGGTGGGCGCGCTGGTGTTCCGCGACCCGGAGCTGCTGGAGCGCATTTCCTCGGTCTCGCTGGAGCCGAACGCGCGCGGTGCGGCCCGGCTGGAACTCGGGGCGCACCCGTACCCGCTGCTGGCCGGGCTCGTCGCGTCGATCGACTACCTGGCCGGGCTGGACGACGCGGCGACCGGTTCCCGACGCGAGCGGCTGGTGACCTCGCTGGGCTCGGCCAAGTCGTACCAAGCGGGACTGCTCGCGCAGCTGTCCACGGAGCTGCGCTCGCTGCGGCACGTGATGGTGATCGGCGACGCGATGCGCCGGATTCCTTCGCTGGCCTTCACCGTCGCGAACAAGAAGGCGCCGGAGATCTCCGAGTACCTGGCTTCCCAAGGCCTGTGCGCGTTCGCCGACGACGGCTCCGGTGGCGTGTTCGCGTCGCTGGGGGTCGCCGAGGTCGGGGGCGCGGTGCGGATCGGGCTCGCGCACTACTCGAACGTCTTCGAGGTCAACCAGCTGGTACGGGTCCTCGAAGAGCTCCGCTGAAAGGCTGTGAAGGGCACCTTCACGGACGCTAAGGCCAGGGCCCCGGCAAAGTTGGTCGGGGGCCCGGCAGTGGGCGATGCGGAGGTGTGTGCGACCACCTCGTGGCGTGCGCCGGACCGGTTTCGGGTCCGTGAAGGGACCCTTCACGGACTCTGAGTCTGTGAAGGGTCCCTTCACGGACCTCCACACCGACTTTGCCGACACCCTGGACTCCAGGTCCGTGAAGGTGGCCTTCACAGACCTGCCTCCAGCACCAGCCCACCACGGGAGGCGTGCCCAGATGCGCCGCGCACCAACCGATCGGCACCCAACCCCGCACTTGCCGACCGGCTGCCCGCACCGGGGGCGGCTCGAATCCGGCTCGCGACGACCCAGCGCGATCTCGAGCCACCACACCCCTGCTGCGAGCCAGCTGAATCAGCGGAATCAACCAGGCTCAGCCGAGCGCCTACCAGGCGCCACCGGACACCTGCCGCAGTCAGCCGCGCTCAGCCGGGCACCCACCGCGCGCAACCGAACCGCCGGACTCAGCCGCGGTCCAACCCCAGCGCCGCCATCCGCGCCGCAGTCTCCTGCTCCGGCCGGCTCCCCCCGGCGAGCCCCCGGACCACGCCCGCCCGGTCCGGCGCGGTCCGGTTCTGGCTCAGCTTCGCCTTGGCCACTACGCGGCTGATCACCAGTTCGATCCCGACGATCGCGCGCAGCTGCGCCCGGACGAACCGCTCCGGCGCATCGGTGACCCGCCACGGCTGGGCGCGGCAGGCCTCGTGCCGGTCGGTGAGGCGGGTGACGTGGTCGAGCAGCCACTCCGGATCGTCGTGCGCGCGCAGCCGGCCGTGCACGGTGAGGGTCTCGTAGTTCCAGGTCGGCACGGTCTTCCCGCCGTCCTGCTTGCTCGGGTAGTAGGACGGGGTCACGTAGGCGTCCACGCCCGGGATGATCGCCACCGACTCGGCGTCGCCTGCGTAATGCCACTGCGGGTTGGGCCGCGCCAGGTGACCGATCAGCGCGTGGTTGTCCGCGTCGTAGAGCAGCGGCAGCGAGGTCACTTCGAGCCCGCCATCGGGCACCGGTGTGACCAGGTGCGCGAATCCGCCCCGGCTGAGCGCAACCGCGACGTCACCGGCGGGTACCTCGAACTGCTTCGGCAGGTACACGTCTCCTCCTCGATACTTTGTCACGTGACAAACACCGTATCGACCGGCGCCCGCACTGTCACGTGCCATACTCGGCAGGTGACCGACCGCACGGCGATCCGAGGCACGACCGCGGGCGAGATCTCCGGAAGCGTGCGCGACCTGGTCGGTGCCGGGCGGCTGCGGCCGGGCGATCCGGTCCCGCCGATCCGGGAGCTGGCCGCGGAACTCGGCGTGCACCGCAATACCGTCGCGGCCGCGTACCGGATGCTCGTCGGCGCGGGTGTGGCAGAGACCAGGGGCAGGCACGGCACGGTGATCACCGCCCTGCCCCAGCTGCCGGGCGAGGCCGAAGCGCACCGCGGGCTGGTGGATCTCTCCAGCGGCAACCCGGATCCGGCACTGCTGCCGGACGTGCCCGCGGCGCTGTCCCGGCTCGGCTACCGGATGCAGATGTACGGCAGCGCGGCGGTCGAACCACGGCTGGCGCAGTGGGCGCGGCGGACCTGGACCGGCGAGGTGGACGTCCCCTTCGAGGTGTCGGTGACGCACGGCGCGGTCGACGCGGTGGAGCGGCTGCTGCTCGCGCACCTGACCAGGGGCGACCTCGTCGCGATGGAGGACCCGTGCTTTTACGCGAGCGAAGGAACCTTGCGGCTCAACGGTTTCCGCGCCGCCCCGGTGCCGGTGGACGCGGCGGGCATGGAGCCCGCGGCCCTGCACGCCGCGTTGGTCGCGGGAGCCCGCGCGGTGCTGATCACCCCGCGCGTGCACAGCCCGACCGGAGTCAGCCTCACCGCCGACCGGGCCGCGGAACTCCGTGCCGTCCTGGCCCGGCACCCGCACGTGCTGGTACTCGAAGACGACCACTTCTCCGCGATCTCCCGCACGCCCTATCACCGCACCACCCCGCCCACGGCCCGGCGGTGGGCGCTGGTGCGTTCCGTGGCCAAGTTCCTCGGCCCGGATCTGCGGGTCGCCGTCGTCGCGTCCGATGTGGACACTGCGAACCGGCTCGGCACCCGGCTGCGCCCCGGCGCCACCTGGGTCAGCAGGCTGCTGCAGCAGCTGGCCGCGGAACTGCTGGAAACCTCCGCGGACACCTTCACCCGCGCCCGCGACGCCTACCGCGGCCGAGTCGACACACTGCGCGCGGAACTCGCCGCAGGAGGCGTGGAAACCCCGTTCCCCACCAACGGATTCAACGTCTGGGTGCCCATCCCGGAAGGCCCGGCCGCCACGGTCGCCGCCCTGCACGAATCGGGCTGGTCGGTCCGCGACGGCGCACTGTTCCTGCCACCGGGAAGCACCGCGACGCCCGGGCTCCGGATCACCGCCGCCCGGCTCACCCCGCCGCAGACCCGGGAGTTCGCCCGATGCCTCGGCGAGCTGCGCCGGAGCCCACCCAACCACCCGCCCCACACCCCGGCATTGCCGTGAAGGGTCCCTTCACGGACTCAGATAGGGCTTTGTCAGGAGTTGTTGATCTTGTGGTGTGATTCTGGTGTGGATCTTGCTGTGGTGCGGGCTTTGAATGGTGAGCTGGAGCGGTTCGTGATGGAGGTGTTCGTGCCGGGGCAGCCGGTT
>NZ_QZFV01000082.1:0-71186 GCF_003600245.1 Amycolatopsis panacis | reverse complement strand
ACCGGCACCAAGAACTGCTGATCACGATCCACCGGACGAAAACCCCTAGCCACACCAGGATTCTCCCGCCACCACAACCCCACACCAAGATCATCACCGGCGGGTCGCTCAAAAACGCAACAGCCTCTCAGAGTCCGTGAAGGGTCCCTTCACAGCGTTCACGTACCGGGCGTACGGCTCCATCCTGTGCGCGGGGCACGGGCGCGGGCGGCGGTGAAGTACGCGGTCCCGGCGCGGTCGAGCCAGCGCAGCACCTCGACGCCTTCGGTGAACGGCAGCGGGACCGCCCGGTGGAACACCTCGTGCACGCTCACCGGAATGCCCGGCCGGAGCACCGGGAAGACGTCGGCGAGATACCCAGCGCGCGAAGCGGGCGCGGTGATCGGCGTCGATGAACAGATAGTCCACATTGGACAGCCAGTCGCCGGTGAGGGTTTCGCGTGGCCCTTGCGGAATTCCCAGCGGCCCTCCGGCAACGACTTCGGCACCGTCTCGGTGGCGCGGTCGATCAGATCCGCGGTGACCAGCCGTCCGGTCTCGTTGTCGGCGAGCGCACGCAGGAGCCGGCTCGTGGACCAGCCGTGCAGCGAGCCGATCTCCACCACCTTCGCCGGGCGGAAGTGGCGCAGCAGCAGGTAGGTCGAGCTGAGTCTTCATCGACGGATGGGCACTGCGGTGCGCCCGTTGCGGGCGGCCCGCAGCGCGTCGATGTGCTCACGGTAGAGCCGTTCGACGAGGTCCAGGGTCACCGGCTCGGCGAGACGCTCGTCGTTCACGTTCTCGTTCATAGTGCTCAGATCGTGGCCGGACGGCGGCGCGCGGGTAATGCGGTTGCCCGCCCGGACAGGGTGGGGGTTTCCCCGGTGGCTCACCTGGTGGGGTGCCTCCGCCAAGTCGTCGTGATGCCCTTCGCGGACAGCCAGCCGGACAGGTCGTAACCGTGTGCGGCGATGCCCTCCAACGCGGCGTACGCGGCTTCGAGCGCGTACTCGCCTTCGGCTTGTGGAAGCAGCCCTGCGGCCACCGCAGCGAGCAGCTCGTCACTGTCGATGACCCGGATCGAGACTTTGTCCTTGAGCACCAGATCGAGGTACAGGTCCGTGGCGACCCAGCGCGGCCCGTCACGGTGTACGCGGACCACGTCCAGATAGAAGTCTTGGTCGCGTTCGTGGCCGGGGGAAAACCAGAAGTCGGTGATCCGCAGCCCGAGTCCGGGCAGCAGCCAGGACTCCAGGAAGTGGAACTGCGCGCGCCCGGGGGCGGGGCGGGCCAGGTACAGCCCGAACGGCTCCTCCCGGAACTCTTCCACCTCCCGGCGGATTCCCTTGTTGTCCACGTTCAGGTGGGCGGGCGGGTCGAAGATCTCCACCTTCGGCGGGTGCACGTCGGTCACTCCGCTCATCTTGCCCGCTGGCCCACCCGGGGTCACGGAGGCTTCGCCGCAGGTCGGACCGGGTGTGCCGGAAATTGTCGGGGGCGGCGCCTACCCTGGGGACGTGGCTTTCGCAACCGAACACCCCGTCCTCGCCCAGTCCGACTTCCGCCCGGTCTCCGAGGTGCCTCGCGGCGGCGGCCGGTTCGAGGTGGTCAGCGAGTACCGGCCGGCCGGCGACCAGCCGGCCGCCATCGACGATCTCGAACGCCGGATCACCGCGGGCGAGAAGGACGTCGTGCTGCTCGGGGCCACGGGGACCGGCAAATCGGCCACCACCGCGTGGCTGATCGAGCGCGTGCAGCGCCCCACGCTGGTGATGGCACCGAACAAGACGCTGGCCGCGCAGCTGGCCAACGAGCTGCGCGAGCTGTTCCCGCACAACGCGGTCGAGTACTTCGTCAGCTACTACGACTACTACCAGCCCGAGGCCTACATCGCGCAGACCGACACCTACATCGAGAAGGACTCGTCGATCAACGACGACGTCGAGCGGCTGCGGCATTCGGCCACGATGAACCTGCTGTCCCGGCGGGACGTGATCGTGGTCGCCTCGGTGTCCTGCATCTACGGTCTCGGCACCCCGCAGTCCTACCTCGACCGGTCCACGAAGCTGACGGTCGGCGGCACGGTGGACCGCGACGTGCTGCTGCGCGCCCTGGTCGACGTGCAGTACACGCGCAACGACATCGCGTTCGCGCGCGGCACCTTCCGGGTGCGCGGCGACACCGTGGAGATCATCCCGGCGTACGAGGAGCTGGCCATCCGGGTCGAGCTGTTCGGCGACGAGGTCGACAAGCTGTACTACCTGCACCCGCTCACCGGCGACATCGTGCGCGAGGTCGAAGAGGTGCGGATCTTCCCGGCCACGCACTACGTGGCCGGCCCGGAGCGGATGGAGAAGGCGATCCACGGGATCGAGGCCGAGCTGGAGGGGCGGCTGGCCGAGCTGGAGAAGCAGGGCAAGCTGCTGGAGGCGCAGCGGCTGCGCATGCGCACGGCCTACGACATCGAGATGATGCGGCAGGTCGGCTTCTGCTCCGGGATCGAGAACTACTCGCGGCACATCGACGGGCGTTCCGCCGGTTCCGCCCCGGCCACCCTGATCGACTACTTCCCGGAGGACTTCCTCCTGGTGATCGACGAATCGCACCAGACCGTGCCGCAGATCGGCGGCATGTACGAGGGCGACATGAGCCGCAAGCGCAACCTGGTCGACTACGGCTTCCGGCTGCCCAGCGCGGTGGACAACCGGCCGCTGACCTGGGAGGAGTTCTCCGACCGGATCGGGCAGACGGTGTACCTCTCGGCGACCCCCGGGCCGTACGAGATGGGGCAGACCGGCGGGGAGTTCGTGGAGCAGGTCATCCGGCCCACCGGCCTGGTCGACCCGAAGGTGGTGGTCAAGCCCACCGAGGGGCAGATCGACGATCTGGTGCACGAGATCCGCGGGCGGGCGGAAAAGGACGAGCGGGTGCTGGTCACCACGCTGACCAAGAAGATGGCCGAGGACCTCACCGACTACCTGCTGGAGCTGGGCATCCGGGTGCGGTACCTGCATTCGGAGGTGGACACTCTGCGCCGGGTCGAGCTGCTGCGGCAGCTGCGGGCCGGGGATTTCGACGTGCTGGTCGGCATCAACCTGCTGCGCGAGGGTCTCGACCTGCCCGAGGTGTCGCTGGTCGCGATCCTCGACGCGGACAAGGAGGGCTTCCTGCGCAGCGGCACCTCGCTGATCCAGACGATCGGCCGCGCGGCCCGCAACGTCTCCGGTGAGGTGCACATGTACGCGGACAAGATCACCGACTCGATGCGGTATGCGATCGAGGAGACCGACCGCCGCCGTGCCAAGCAGGTCGCCTACAACACCGAGCGCGGGCTGGACCCGCAGCCGCTGCGCAAGAAGATCGCGGACATCCTGGACCGCGTCTACAGCGAGGCGGAGGACTCCGAGGAGTCGGTCGCGGTCGGCGGCTCCGGCCGCAACGCCTCCCGTGGCAAGAAGCCCGAACAGGGCGACCGCGTGCGCAGCTCCGGGGTGCTGACCGAGAAGAACGTCTCGGCCATGCCCCGCGCGGAGCTGGCCGACCTGATCCAGCAGATGACCGACCAGATGATGCAGGCCGCCCGCGACCTGCAGTTCGAACTGGCCGCCCGGCTCCGCGACGAGGTGTCCGACCTGAAGAAGGAACTCCGCGGCATGGACGCGGCGGGGATCAAGTAGTACACCTATTTGGTACACTTACACCATGGCGATGAACATCAAGGACCCGGAAGCTGAGCGGCTGGCTGCCGAGGTCGCCGCGCTGACCGGGGATACGAAGACCGCCGCGGTCCGGACCGCGCTGCGGGAGCTCCGAGACAAGCTTGCCGCGAATCCGGAAACCGCTGAGGAGCGCTTGCAGCGGCTGCACCGCTTCCTGGAGGAAGAGGTCTGGTCCCAGCTGCCGCCGGATCAGCTGGGCGTGCCGATCACCAAGGAAGAGCAGGAAACCATCCTCGGTTTCGGGCCGGAGGGCGTGTGATCATCGATACGTCGGCCCTCGTCGCGATCATCAATCGCGAGCCGGAGAGCGCAGCCCTGGAACAAGTCTTGGTGACCGACACTGAACCTAAGATCGGTGCGCCGACCCGAACCGAGGCCGGGATCGTGCTGCTGGCCAAGTTCGGGATGCGAGGCCGGAGTCTGTACGAGAGGTTCCTCCAGGAGTGGAACGTGAGCACGATCCCCTTCGAGTCGCGGCATGCTGAGATCGCCATCGAAGCATTCCAACGATTCGGAAAGGGACGGCACGCGGCAAGGCTCAACCTCGGGGACTGCCATTCGTATGCCACGGCCAAAATTGCCGGTGAGCCGCTCCTGTGCATCGGCGACGACTTCCCGCAGACCGACCTGCCGCTCATCGAACTGAACACCCCCTGACCTCGGCAGCTGCCCGGGCCGCCTCCACTGCAACGGCCCGGGCAGACCCACTACAGCCGGGGACGGCTCGACATCATCTCGTCCGTGTCGAAGCGCGGGAAGTCCGAAGGCGTGGTGACCATGCGCGAACGAGCCGGAGCGGATTCCGGCAGACCGGCCCAGCGCTGGATCGCCGAAGTGGCTTCCGCGGCCTGCGCGGGCGGCAGCTGCGCGATGGACGAACCGTGGTTACCGCCCGAAACGAAGTAGCGGTGCGAGTCCTTGGTCCCGAAGCCGAGCTGGAACGGTTCGGCGCTCCACGGGTCGTTCGAGCCGTACACGAACAGCAGCTGCCGTCCCTGCGACTTTACCCAGAAGTCGATGTCCGGCATGGCCAGGTAGTCGAACCGCGGCAGCCGCACCGAGGCGGGCACGAAGGTCCGCGGTGTGTCGGCGCCCGGATAGCGCAGCAGGTCGCGCAGGTAGCTGTCGTACGCCTCGGGGGAGCCGAGCTGCACCGCGGCCTGGTAGTAGTACGGCACGACGGAATCGAGTTCCTGGTCCGAGTAGCTGTTGAGGCTCTCCACCTTCTCGAACCAGTCCCACACTGTCGCGGCCGGCGCGCCGGGCTTCGGCACCGAGGCGCAGTCCGAGGCCTTCTGGTACTGCCAGAAGCCGAAGTACGAGTCGATCACCGCGATCTCAAGGGACTTGTCGAGCGAGCCCACCGTCTTGAAGGTGTAGCCCTTCTTCGCAGCCGCCGCCTTCGCCCGCTCGCCCAGCTCGACGCGCCGCTTCAGCGCGTCCCGCTGGAGTGCCTTCAGCGAGGCGCGGCACTCGGGGGTGCCGACGTTCGCGAGGAACCGGTTGTAGTTGTCCACCGGGTCGATGACGTCGTTCGGCGCGACGTAGGGGATAGTGCCGCTGACGTCGTCCGGGAAGAACCGGCGGAAGTACGTCGCGGTCATTCCGCCCTTGCTGGCGCCGGTCGCCAGCCACCGGCCCCGGTAGATCTTCTTGAGCGCCTGCACCGCGTCGTGCTCGTCGGCCGCGGCCTGCCAGATGGTGAGGTCCCGCGACCAGTTCGCCGGTTCCGGGCGCGAAGGGGTGAAGTAGCGGTACTCCATGGACAGCTGGTTGCCGTCGACGATCCGGGTCGGTTCGCTGCGATTCGGCGTCTCGGACACGTTGTAGCCGCTGGTGTAGGCCACCGTCGGGGCGGAGGAATCCCGGTGCAGCAAGGTGAACCGCTGCTCGAACGTGCGTCCTTCCGGATGCCGGTGATCGACCGGCTGAGTGAAGGTCAGCTTGAAGAACTGGAATCCCGCGGGCGCGGGGTCTTTCGAGACTACGGTGAGCCGCGGGATCGCCGCCAGCTCGGTGGTGATGTCGCTCGCGCTCGCCGCGGGCGCCGCCGGGACGAACCCGGCGGTCGCGAGGAGAACGGACGAGAAAGTGAGCAGCCTGCGCACGCGGTCCCTTTCGACAGCTGAAGATCAACAGGCCGAGGTTATCGGCCCGCCGACGACGGCCACACCGGCCGAAGGTAGGGACGCGGCGCTCAGCTCCGGTCCACAGAGGACTTGATCACTTCGAGGGTTTTTTCCGCGCACCACAGCCGTTCCACCCGGGCGTCGTCGGACACCCGGTTCTCGGCGATCCGTTCGTGGTACGGGCGGCGCAGCTGGGCCTTGGTGTGCGCGAACGCCTCGGCCGGGAGTCCGGCCAGCCGCGTCGCCAGCTCCACGGCCCGGGACCTCAGCTCCTCGGCGGGCGCGACCTCGTCCACCAGACCCCGGGCGAGCGCTTCCGCGACGGTCAGCGCCGCGCCGCCGTAGGCGAGTGCGGGCAACGGGGTCGTGCCGTAGGCGCACCGCAGGATTTCCAGCGCAGCCAACGGAAACGGCACCCCGCGGTGCAGCTCCGGCACGCCGAGCCGGCCCTCGCCGTCGGCGGCCACCCGATGGTCGCACGCGGCGGCCAGCACCAGCCCGAAGCCGGTCGCGTGCCCGTTGACCGCGGCCACCACCGGGCGCGGGAAACCGAAGACGGCCAGCAGCGCGTCCGACAGCTCGGACAGGAACTCCTCGATGCGGCGCGCTCCGCCTTCGACGATCCGGGCGAGGTCGGCGCCGGGGGAGAAGGTGTCCCCGGTGCCGGTCAGCACGATGGCGCGGGCCTCCGCCGCGTCTGCCTCCTCAAGGCCGAGCACGAGCTGGCGGCAGGTCGCGGTGTCCAGGCCCTGCTCCATCTTTACCAGGGCGATGCCCTCGGTGCCCGCGGAGAGTTCCAGCCGGATCGTCACGCGCAGCACCGTACCGCCGTCCGGCCCGGTTCGTCGGGTGAGGACTCAGCTGGTGATGTCCTTGCGGGCGAACCGGCGCCCGGCCAGCAGCAGGAACACCGTCGCGTAGACCAGCGCGGAAAGCATGCCGCGGACCAGGTTGTTCCAGTCGATGTCGGTGGAGATCAGGTCGATCCAGGCGAACGAGTAGTGCGTGGGCAGGTAGTTTCGCAGGTCGCCCAGCGCGGTGATCTGGTCGAGGATCTGCGACAGGATCGCCACCAGCACCGTGCCGCCGACCGCGCCCAGCGGCGCCTCGGTGGACACGCTCAGCAGCAGGCCCAGCCCGGCCACCCAGGCCAGCTGGATCACGATGTACCCGATGGACAGCAGCAGCGCCAGCAGGCTGTCGCCGAAGGCGATCGCGTCGCCGGTCGGGCTGATCGCGTCGCCCGAGCCGTAGAAGATCATGCCGACCAGCAGCGACATCAGCGGCAGCAACACCAGCGCGCCGATCGAGAGCAGCCCGGACACCACGGCCTTCTGCCGCAGCAGCCGGTGCCGCGGCACCGGGATCGCCAGCAGGTATTTCAGGCTCGACCACGAGGATTCGCTGGCGATCGTGTCCCCGAAGAACAGCGCCACGATCATCGGCAGCAGAAAGGTCCCGGACACGAACAGCGCGAGCACCACGAAGTTCGGCGCACTCGCGGTGGCCAGATCCACGAACCCGCCGGTCCGCCGGTTCGGGCTGGACTGCCCGATCTCGAAGGCCAGCACCAGGATGAACGGCAGCACCGCGACGAACGCGAGCACCAGCTGGGTCCGGCGTCGGCGCAGCTGCCGCCTCAGCTCCACGCCCAGCCGCAGCGTACGTGCGGCCCGGTACCCGGCCACCGCGCCGTCGGGGCCGATCTCCGTCGGCTCCGCGCTGGCCAGGTCGCTCAGCTCCTGCAACGCCGCGGGGTCGGTGTGCACCCCGCTGGCACCGTCGGTGGTGTTCATGCGACCTCCCCAGGAGTGGTGTTCATGCGTCGCCGGTGGTCGCCGGTGGTGGACAAAGCGCCCTCTTCACAGGCGGAACGACCTCGCCGGGTGCTCATCAATCGTCTCCCACCAGCTGCAGGAACGCGTCTTCCAGCCGTCGCCGCGGACCGGCCTGTTCCACCGCGACGCCCGCGCGGACCAGCGTCGCCACCGCCTCGGCCCGGCCGAGCCCGCCGAGATTCGCGTGTACCAGGTCGTCCTCGGTTTCGAGGTCCGAGACGCCGCCGATCCCCTTCAGCGCGGCCGCGGCGGCCGCCGGGTCGTCCACCCGGAAGGTCGCCTCCCCGCTCGCCGCGGCCAGCTCGCCGACCTCCCCGGCGGCAACGAGCGTGCCGCGGTGCATGACGACCACATGCGTGCAGGTCTGCTCGACCTCGGCCAGCAGGTGGCTGGACACCACGACGGTGCGCCCGGTCGCGGCGTAGCGCTGCAGCACCTCGCGCATCTGGTGGATCTGCGGCGGGTCGAGCCCGTTGGTCGGTTCGTCGAGCACCATCAGCTCCGGCAGGCCGAGCATCGCCTGCGCGATCGCCAGCCGCTGCCGCATGCCCTGGCTGTAGGTCTTGACCCGGCGGTGCACCGCGTCGCCCAGCCCGGCGATCTCCAGAGCCTCGGTGAAGTGCGCCTTCTCCGCGGGCCGCCCGGTGGCCGCCCAGTACAGCTCCAGGTTCGCCTGGCCGGACAGATGCGGCAGGAACCCGGAACCCTCCACGAACGACCCGATCCGTGACAGTACCGGCGCCCCCGGCGTGATCCGGTGGCCGAACACCCTGATCTCGCCCGCGGTGGGCGTGATCAGGCCCATCAGCATGCGCAGCGTGGTCGTCTTGCCCGCGCCGTTCGGCCCGAGCAGGCCGAGCACCTGGCCGGGCTCGACCCGGAAGGACAGGTCCCGCACCGCGACGAACCCGCCGCCGTATTGCTTGCGCAGCCCGGAGATCACCAGCGGCGTCGAGGCCAGCTTCGGATCGACGTCGTGCGCCCGGCGGCGCCGGAGCGCGACCACGGTCAGCACGGCCGCACCGGCCAGGAGGGTCCCGCCGATGCCGATCAGCTGCCCGGTGGGCAAGGCCGCCCCGGCCGAGGTGCCCGGCACGACCGGGACCTGCAGCGCGCTGCCGGACGCGAGGCCGATGCGGAACACGCCCGGCTGTGGCGGGACCGAATAGGACTGGTCGGTGGTGCCGACCACCAGCCGCAGCGAGTGCCCGGTTTCGACCGGCCGCACGATGCCCGGCAGCGTCACCGTGACCTCCACGGGGGTGCCGTCCGCGGGCAGCCCGGTCACCCGGAACGGAGCCACCGCGTTCGCGGGCAGCGCCCGGCTGCCGTTCTGACCGACGTCGTAGAGCTTCGCGAACAGCACAGCCTCCGGCAGCGGGTGCGCCGGATCGGTGGCGACCCGTAGCCGCACCGTGCTCGCCCCGGCCACGACGACCTGCCGGTCGAACGGCTGGGTGCCGAACTGCGCGCCCTGCCCCGGCGGATCCGTCCCGAACAGCTGCGACAGCCGTGACGACGAACTGGAGGCGAGCCCGTTGAGCCCGGGGATTCCGCTCACCGAGGCCGGATTCGCCCCCGCCGGCCGCACGGCCTCCTGTGCGGGACCGGTGAGCGCCAGCTGCTGCCGTTCGGTGTTCCCACCGGCGAGCCCGGGGTAGGTGTCGGCAGAGACCGTCCGCACGGACGGGGTTCCGTTGGCGCGCAACGTGCCCTGCACGTCATAGCTGAAGCCGTGACCGGGATCGCCGTCACCGGTGAGCGCGGACCACAGGAAGTCGCCGATCTTCCCACGCAGCTGCGGGCCAGGCGTGCCGCCGTCGTGCCCACCGGCGTACCAGATCGTGCGGACCGAGCCGCCTGCCGCGGTGACCTGCCGCGCCGTCGCGTCGGACTGGTCGAGGCCGAACAGCGTGTCGTTCTCGCCCTGCACGAGCAGCGTCGGCACGGTGATCCGGTTCGTCACCGACGCGGGGGAGATCCGGCGCAGCAGGGAGACGGTCTGGGCGCTCGCCCTTCCCGTGGTGGAAAGCTCGGTGTAGGCCTTGCAGACCGCAGCGGTGAACCGGCCGCACGGGTCCGCGGCCGGTTGCTGCGCGCGGCCCGAAGGACCGGCCGCCTGGGGCGACGTGCCGCTGCCGCCTGCCGCGCCCCCGTTGTCGCTGCTTTCCTGTCCGGCCTCGGGGGCTTCAGCCGACGGCGCGCCTCCCGATCCGGCAGAGAAGAGGATGCCTGCCCAGCTCTTCTTGAAGACACCGTCCTGGGCGAACGCGCCGGCCGCCGGAGTCTTCGCGGGTTCCGTCTGCGTGGCCGTGTTCGGCACGAGGCCCTGCGCGAGGTCGTTGTAGGTGATCACCGGGGCGACCGCGCGCACCCGGTGGTCGGTGCCGGCCAGCAGCAGCGACAACGCCCCGCCGTAGGAGGCGCCCGTGACCGCAAGCTCGGGCGCGCCACCGGGACCGGTGGCGACGTCGTGCCCGGACAGCAGCCGGTCGATCAGCCGGCTCGCGTCCGCGACCTCGCCGTCCGGATCGTTCAGCCCGATCTTGCCGGTGCTGCGGCCGAACCCGCGTGCCGACCAGGTGAGCACGAGAAACCCGCGCTGGGCCAGCTCTTCGGCCTGCGCGCCCACGCCCGTCTTGTCCGCGCCGAATCCGTGCGCGAGCAGCACGGCGGGTGCGGGGGTGCGCTCGGGGTAGTAGGTCGTGGTGTCGATGCGGACCTGCTCGGCGGAGCCGGGCGCGGCCGGCACCGCGACGAAGGCGTCCTGGGTACGGACCGCAGGCCGCCCGGAGCCACTGGTGGTCCAGACCACTGCGGCCGCGGCGAGCACCACCACCGCGGCCAGCGCGAGGAGCCGGGTGGTGCGCGTGCGGGGGAGCGGGAATCGGGGCACGTGCCGACGTTAGGTGAGCTTTCCTGAGAACGCCGCCCCGGCTTTACGTGGATCTGACACCGTGCTCACTCGTTCGCGTGGTCAGTGAGGTGGCTAACACGGCCGTCCCGGTGATGCGGACTACCCCCGCTGGCATTCGCCGCCGGTAACCGGCAAACTGGACGCGCTGTGAGGGGAGTATTCCTTCGCGGCGGTGTCGTCAGCACGGCGGCCGGTCCCTTCCGCTTGCGGTGAGGTTCGGCCCCCCGGCACCGTCGGCCGCGCGTCCGCGTGGCGGAAGAGACCTCCGGTTAGTTGCTGCTGCGCACTATCCGGAGGTTTCGTTTCATGACCGTTCCCGTGTGGCTGTGGTTCGCCACGGTTGGTGGCCTGCTCGCTCTGATCGCCCTCGACCTGGTGATCGTCGATCGCAAGCCGCACGCGGTGACCACCGGCGAGGCCGCGCGGTGGGTGATCTTCTACATTGCCTGCGCGGTGCTGTTCGGCGCCGGCGTCTGGTTCTTCGCCGGGCACGACCCGGGGGTCGAGTTCTTCACCGGGTACATCACCGAGTACTCGCTGAGTGTGGACAACCTGTTCATCTTCATGATCATCATGGCCTCGTTCAAGGTGCCGTCGATCCACCAGCACCGGGTGCTGCTGGTCGGCATCCTGCTCGCGCTGGGCATGCGCAGCGTGTTCATCGCGGTGGGTGCCGCGCTGATCAACCAGTTCGTCTGGGTGTTCTTCCTCTTCGGCGGGGTGCTGATCTGGACCGCGATCAGCATGCTGCGCAGCAAGGGCGAGGAGGAGCGGTACCAGGAGAACGCGCTCACCCGCTGGGTGCGCAAGCTGTTCCCGGTCACCGACGACTACCACGGCCACAAGTACCTGGTGCGCCACCAGGGCCGGCGGATGATCACCCCGATGCTGCTGGTGATCGTCGCGATCGGCTCGGCCGACCTGCTCTTCGCGGTGGACTCCATCCCGGCCATCTTCGGCATCACCCAGGACGCCTTCCTGGTGTTCACCGCCAACGCGTTCGCGCTGATGGGCCTGCGGCAGCTGTACTTCCTGCTCGGCGGGCTGGTGAACAAGCTGGTCTACCTCAGCTACGGGCTCGCGGTGATCCTCGCCTTCATCGGCGCCAAGCTGGTGCTGCACGCCCTGCACGAGTACCACGCCGCACCGGACTGGCTGGATATCAACAATTGGGTGTCCCTCGGCGTGATCGTGGTCGTGCTGACCGTCACCACGGTGACGAGCCTGGCCAAGGCGCGACGCGACGAACAGGCCGGAGTCGAGGCGAATTAGGTCGTTCGCTTTGCTAAAGGTCTCGGGTACGGTCGTCGGCATGCGTCCTGCCGATATCGAAGACCTCGTCGTCCCCGGCCCGCCCGCCCTGCGCGGTGACCTGCTGCTCACCGCCGTGAGCAGGCCCGATCTGGAAACCGATCGGAGCCACAGCACGCTGCGGCGGGTCTCTCTCGCCGAGGGCGGCGACGTGCCCTGGACCTATGGCCCGCGCGATTCGTCCCCGGTCATCTCGCCGGACGGCCGCTGGGTCGTTTTCCTGCGCGCGGGCGAGGAGGGTGGTTCGCAGCTGTACGTGATGCCCGTCGAGGGCGGCGAGGCGCGGAAGCTCACGGCGTTCGCACTCGGCGCGGAGGAGCTGGCGTGGGCACCGGATTCGCAGCGGCTCGCCTGCACCGCGCGGGTACCCGAAGCCGGTCGGTACGGCACCGAGGACGCAGACGGCCGCACGCCGGAATCGCTCGCCGAAGCACCCCGCCGGATCACGCGGTTCGACTACCGCTTCGACGACCTCGGCTTCCTGCGGGACCGGCCGAAGCGTCTGTTCGTGCTCGACGTGCTCGGCGAAGGCGAGCCCGAGCCGCTGTCTCCCGCGGACTACGACGTGAAAAGCCCGGTATGGGCGCCGGAGGGCGAACGCGTCGTGGTGGTCGTGCCGCAGGACTACGACCGGGTCGAGACGCTGGCGAACGACCTCGTGGCGTTCCCTGCCGGTGGCGGGGAACCGGAGTTGCTGGCGTCGTGTCCCGGGAGCGCGGACCATCCGGTATTCGGTCTCGACGGCACGCTCTACTTCACCGGTACGTCCCACGCGGACGGAGTGGTGGTAGCGGCCAACTGCGGGCTGTACGCGGTCGTCGCGGGCGCTGAGCCGCGGCGGCTCACCGATGTGGAGACAGTCGACGTCGAAAGTGCTGCGGGGACCGCTGTTCCGCTCGGCGACGAGATCTTGGTGGCAGTGCGCAACCGTGGCGCGGTGGAGCTGCGCGCGGTGCCTGCTTCCGCTACGGACGCGAAGCTGGACAGCCTGCGCGTACTGCACGGTGGGCAGGTCGCGGTGCACGGCTTCGCGGCCGACGGCGACACGGTGGTCGTGGTAGCCGCGACAGTGGAGACGCCGGGCGAGGTGGTAGTGCTCGGCGCCGACGGCCCGCGGGCACTGACGGACTACGCGAAGACGTTGCGAGACAAGGGAATCCGCCGTGTCGAGGAGCTGAACACCACGGCTCCGGACGGCTACCCGGTGCACGGCTGGCTCGTCCTCCCCGAAGGAGACGGGCCGCATCCGGTGCTGCGCGTGGTGCACGGCGGTCCGTTCGCCCAGCAGGAGTGGGCGTTCTTCGACGAAGCGCAGGTCTACGCGTCAGCCGGCTACGCGGTGGTGGTCGGCAACCCCCGTGGCTCCGCGGGTTACGGGCAGGCGCACGGCCGTGCGGTCGTGCAAGACCTCGGCACCGTCGACGTCGACGACGTGCTCGCGCTGCTCGACAAGGCGCTCGAACGTCCCGACATCGACTCTTCCCGCGCCGGCATCATGGGCGGCTCGTACGGCGGGTTCATGACCGGCTGGATCGCCGCGAAGCACCCCGAACGGTTCCGTGCCGCGTGGAGCGAGCGGGCCGTCAACGCATGGGACTCCTTCGCGGGCAGCTCGGACATCGGCTACTTCTTCGCGGAGGGCTACGTCGGCTCCGACCCGGAGGAGCTGCGCAAGCGCAGCCCCCTCACGTATGCCGCGGAGGTGCGGATCCCGTTCGCCGTCGTGCATTCCGAACACGACTGGCGCTGCCCGCTGGAACAGGCGCAGCGGCAGTTCGTCGCGCTGCGGCAGGCGGGAGTCGACACGGAGTTCCTGCTCTTCCCCGGCGAGAGTCACGAACTGAGCCGCTCCGGCCGCCCGCGCCACCGGGTCCAGCGGTTCGCGGCCGTGCTGGACTGGTGGTCCCGGCGGCTCAGCTGAGCAGCGTGTAGTTCAGCTCCTCGCACACCCGGCCGAGCGGTACGTCGAGCCCCGGATGGTCCAGCGGCAGCAGGACGTCCGGGGCGGTCGGCAGCGCCGCGCCGGCCGGCGGGTCCCACAGGCACAGCGAGGGGCCGCCGGAGTCCATCGAGGAGCGGTACCAGAGCCCGTCCAGCTCGGGCATCGCGGTGCGGATCGCGCGCGCCCAGGCCTGGGTGAGTCTCTTCGGGCCGCTGGAGATCTCCTGCGAGGCGCCGACCCGGGTCGGCCACAGGCCGCTCAGGTCGAGCAGCCGCAGCGTCCGGGTCGGGCGCACCACGACCAGCCGCGGCCCGCGGGTCGTGCGGTCCACGGTGGAGGTGGTCTGGAAGACCTCGGCGATGCTGGTGCGCACGGTCAGCGCGAAGTACAGCACGCCGTTGGCCGGGTCGGTGACCGGACGGCCGCCTCGTCCGGTCGGCTGCTGGTCGAACCGCCCGTGCGGGAGCGGGCCGGTGTAGCGGAACGAATTCCACTGTTGCGGGTGGTTGCCGTGGGCGGTGAAGATGCGGACCAGTCTGGTCTCGGGCTGGACGGCCACCACATCGTGGGCGCGATCCAGTTCCTTGACCAGTACGGACCGCGCCGGGGGCAGGGGGAGCCGGGCCATGCGTCGGGGGTCGTCCGTCCTGTGTCGGTGATCTTGCCGGCTCAGCCTAGAACGGCGAGCCGAGCATGGCGACCAGGCGCGCGACCTGGCCGGGCTCGCCGCCCGCGAGCAGCCACTGCCGCGGGGTGGCCGGCCGGTCGCTGATCACCAAGTCGGCCTGCGGCGTGTTCATGAACGCGGCCACCACGAGCGCGGGCTGGTCCGCGGGCACCGAGCGCAGCACGACCTCCAGGCCGGGCAGCACCCCGGAGCCGCTGAACTGCCAGGCGGGCAGCCGCCACACCTGGTCCTTCCAGCCGGTCAGCCTGCCCTCGTTGAGCCGGTGCCGGATGCGGCTGTCGTCGACGTTGAGCAGCTCGGCGGCCTGCCCGACCGACAGCGCGGAATCGGCCAGCACCGCGTGCACGGCGACGGTGCGCGCGCGGAAGTCGGGCTCGTCCTCGGCCCGCGGGCTCAGATCGAGCCCCGCCTCGGTCAGCGCGGCCACCTGGTCGGGGGAGAAGTAGTGCGCGGGATCGGGGTTCGGCGGCGACAACCGCCGCGCCGCGTCCTCGACAAGCGTGAGGAAGGCGTTCGCATCGGCCTTGAGGCCGGCTCTGGCGAGGACGTTCTCCAGCGCGACTGACATGCGCTCAGCCTAGCGCGCATGTGCGGGTTCGTGCGGTTTCTCACCGAACTGTGCGGCAATTCACCAAAGATCGACACTTATCGCACATGAAACAACACGATGAGTAGGCGATTTCCGGCCAGTTTGCCCTCGGCGAACGGCCTTGTCCAGGCTTTCGTGTCCTTGACACTGTCTGGTGGCGCCCTTACGTTCGATGTGGTAATCGATTTCCCCGCCTGGGCGCATGAGGGCTTCCGGCGACAGCCGGACCCGAGTCCTGGGGGGACAGGGGGTGGGACGTGCCTGGGGGCCGGTCGGGGTGCCGGCCCCCAGGCACGTCGTCCGGACGGCGGTGGGGCTGTCCGGAGGTGGGTGGCGGCGTGGGGGCTGTGGCGGGTGCGGTGCGGCGGTGAGCTTGGGGTGAGGCGGGTGTCGCGGTGCGTATCGCCGGGTTCGGCAAGGCCGGGTGTGGTTGGAGCCGGGTGCGTCAGGTATCGGCATCGCCGCCGGCGCGGCCGAGGCCGGGTCCGGCAGAGGTAGGGCACGGTTCTGCTCGGCCGGGTTGCCTGGCCTCCGTCTCGCGGACCGGCATGGCCGATGGCGCCTGCCTCCGCGCCCGGTTCGAGTGGGCCGTGCCGCGGCCCAGTAGGCCTGGCACCGGCGCGCCCGATGCGGCGCGGCAACCAATGCGTGCACGACCCGGCCGCCTGCGCACTGGGCCATCTCAGCCGTCGTGTCCGGGCATGAACGCGCATGCCTCCCGGCGAGAGACCCGGAGACGCCGCCCGCAGGGACGCTCCGGCGTGCGATCCCTTGACCAGCGGCCGCACCGGTCCTCAGCGGTGGGAACTCTCCCGGACGATCAGCCGGGCGTCCATGGTCGTGGTGACGACGGGGCGGGTGTGGTCGGCGATGCGGGCGAGCAGCAGCTGCGCGGCGGCCCGGCCGAGTTCGTAGGCGGGCTGGGCCACCACGGTCAGCGGCGGGTCGATCAGCGTGGCCCACGGGGCGTCGTCGAAGGAGACCAGGCCGACGTCGCGGCCCGGGCGCAGGGCGCGGGTGGCCAGCGCCTCCAGGACGCCGATGGCCATCGTGCTGTTCGCGATGAGCAGGGCGTCCGGCGGGGTGGCAAGGTCCAGCAGTTCGCCCGCGGCCAGCCGGGCGCCTTCAGCCCGGTACGACGCGCGCCGGTAGAGCGCGTTCTCCTCGCCGACCGCGTCCAGGTAGCCGGTGAGCCGGTCGTCCGCGGTGCGCACGCCCGCGGGGCCGCTGAGGCAGCCGATCCGGCGGTAGCCGCCGGCCATCAGGTGCCGGGTCGCGTCCCGGGCCGCGCGGTGGGTGTTCACCAGCACCTGGTCACCGTCGGTGCCCGCGAGTGGTCGGTCCACTGCCACCACCGGGGTGCCCAGCCGGCGCAGCAGGGCCACGTTCGTGGCCGGGCCGGTGGGGGACAGCACCACGCCGGCGACCCGCTCCTGCAGGGCGACGTCGAGGTACCGGCGCTCCTTGTCCACGTTCTCGTCCGCATTGCACAGCACCACCGAATACCCGGAGGTCTGCGCCAGATCCTCCACTCCGCGGGCGAGTGCGGTGAAGAACGGGTTCTCCACGTCCGAGATGATCAGCGCGAGCACCGCGGTCTCCTGGCGGCGCAGGTTCCGGGCCAGCCCGTTGGGCTGGTAGCCGAGCTCCTCGGCGGCGGTGACCACCCGGGCGGCCAGCTCCGGGTCCACAGTGGACTTCCCGTTCAGGGTGCGGGACACCGTCGCCGTGGACACCCCCGCACGGGCGGCGACATCGCTGATGGTGGCCACCGTGCCCTCCTCGTCCTGTCGTGCTTGACACCCCGGTGACCGAAAGAATAGCGTCCTCGGTAATCGTTTACCTTCCGCTCACCGGAGGTGCCGCGTGCAACCGGGCCCGCTGCTCGGCATCGACATCGGCACGGCCAGCGCCAAGGGCGTCCTGGTGGGCGTGGACGGCACTGTACTGGCGCGCGCGAGCCGCCCGCACCCGACCTCCCGTCCCCGTCCCGGCTGGTTCGAGCACGACGCCGAGACGGTCTGGTGGGCCGGGTTCACCACGCTGGTGCGCGAGCTGCTGAAGGCCGCCGGGGACCGCCGCCCGGCCGGGCTCGCGGTGAGCGGGATCGGCCCGGTGCTGCTGCCCGCGGACGAGGACGGCCGGCCGCTGCGCCCGGCGATCCTCTACGGCGTGGACACCCGGGCGGGTGCGGAAATCGCCGAGCTGACCGCGGAGCTGGGCGAGCAGTCCATTGTGGAGCGTTGTGGCAGTGCGCTGTCGAGCCAGGCGGTCGGCCCGAAGTGGCGGTGGCTGCACCGGCACGAGCCGGCCGTGGCCGCGCGTGCCCGCCGGTTCCTGATGGCGAGTTCCTACCTGGTGCGGCGGCTCACCGGCGAGTACGTGCTGGACCACCATTCGGCCAGCCAGTGCGATCCGATGTACGACCTGCGGGCCGGTGACTGGGCGGCGGACTGGGCCGCGCTGGTCGCGCCGGGGGTCACGTTGCCCCGGCTGGCCTGGCCGAGCGAGGTGGCCGGCACTGTCACCGCGGAGGCCGCCGCGCAGACCGGCCTTCCCGTGGGACTCCCGGTCACCTGCGGCACGGTGGACGCCTGGGCCGAGGCCGCCAGCGCCGGCGTGCGCGAGCCGGGCGACACGATGCTCATGTACGGCAGCACCATGTTCCTCATCCGGCAGACCGCGGGGCCGCGCCCGGTGCCCGGGCTGTGGGCGACGCGCGGGGTGTTCCCCGGCAGTCATTCCCTCGCCGCCGGGATGGCCACGTCGGGCGCGATCACGGACTGGTTGCGGGATCTGTTCGGCGGCGACTTCGCCCAGCTGGTCGCTGAGGCGGGCAAGGTGCCGGCCGGTAGCCGGGGGCTGCTGATGCTGCCTTACTTCGCAGGCGAGCGAACACCTGTGCCGGATCCCGCCGCGCGGGGGGTGCTCGCCGGGCTGACCATCGGGCACGGCCGCGCCGAGCTGTACCGCGCGGCCCTGGAGGGGACCGCGTACGGCGTGCGGCACAATCTCGCGGCCATGGGCGGCCCGGCCGGGCGGCTGGTCGCGGTCGGCGGCGGCACCCAGGGCAGGGTGTGGACGGGCATCGTGAGCGACGTGACCCGCACCGACCAGCAGGTGCCTACCGAAACGATCGGCGCGGCCTTCGGCGACGCGCTGCTGGCGGCCTTCGCGATCGGCCTGGATCCGGACATCGAGGCGTGGAACCCGGTCGCCGAGGTGGTACGTCCGGATCCGGCTCGCGCGGACACCTACGACGAGTTCTATACGCGGTACCGCGCGCTCTACCCGGCTACTGTGGATATCGCGCATTTCCTTGCCGCGCAACAGGAATTGGCGGCGGATCAGGAGAAGTAGGCGCGCGGCGGCAGCCCGGTGAGCGCCCGGCATTCCCGCGAAAAGTGCTGCTGGTCGGCGTACCCCGCGGCGACGGCGAGCGTGGCGAGATCCGCGACGCCTGGGGCCAGCGCGATCGCCCGCTGGAGCCGGAGCACCCGCAGGTGAGTGGCCGGGCCGTAGCCAACCGCGAGGGTGAATCTGCGGCGCAGCTGCCGTTCCCCGAGCCCGGACGCCGGCACACCGACCCGTGACGGCGCGCGGGACAGCCGGGACAGCAGCTCGTCGACGGCCGGGTCGGTCGCCGTGGCAGCTGCGCAAACCGCGTCGGCCTGCTCCCGACCGTCGAGGATTTCCTCGGCGCGCGAAGCGTTCCACAGCCGTGCCAACGGCACCCGCTGATCGCGCAGCTCGTCCGCTGCGACGCCGTGAAGGGTCCCTTCACGGACCAAGAGTCCGTAAAGGGACCCTTCACTACCGTGGTTGGTGGACTGCGCACGGTCCCGGGTCCGGCATGTGCGCGTGTATCAGCGGTGGACAACCGGACCTGAAGCTACCCATTAGGGTGAATTACCGTCTGATTCGGCGATCTGGCTAACGCCGAGTGACGGTTCGGCGAGATACCGGATGTCCTGCTCAGTCGTGCTCACCGAGTGCGCTCGAGGAAGCGAAGCCTCGCCATGGGTGTTCTTCGCACGGCCCGGCCCACGGCGGTCCGGGGGAGGTCCTGGCCGCTCGGCGGCCTCGCCGTCGTGCTCGCCGCGGCGGTGGCCGCTGCGGCCGTGGCCTGGTACACGATCCCGTCGACCGGTCGGGCCGCGCCCGCGATTTCCGGGGTGGCGGCCCAGTCCGAACCCGGCGCCACCGCGTACACCGGCCACCAGGACGATCGGACCACCCCGGACGGCCGGAACGCGCAGCAGGCGGTCTCGCAGAGCGCCTTGGTCGTCGTGTACGAGCTGACCGGCGCGGGTGGCGCGCGCAATCTCACCTACGTCGGCGAAGGCGGCAGTCTCCAGCAGCAGGACCAGATCGCCACGCCGTGGGCCGTGTCCGTGCAGCACACCGCCGCCGCGAACGCCCCTTCGTTCTCCGGCCTGGTCGCACAGAACGCCGGCGACGGGGAGCTGGGTTGCCGCATCCGGGTGAACGGAGCGGTCGTGGCACAGCAGTCCGTGACCGGCGCGGGGGCTCGGCTCAGCTGCGTGTCCTGACGGCGGGTGGGGCAGGATCCCGTTCGTGAACGCAGCGATCGGGTTCGGGCCCGTCCTGATAGCGGTGCTGGTCGTGCTCGCGCTCGCCGGGTCCCTGGTGGTCCGCTACGGCGAACTCGGGCAGGGCCGCGCGGTGCTGGTGGCCGCCGTGCGGGCGGTCGCGCAACTGGCGCTGGTCTCCCTGGTGATCACCGTGATCCTGCGTTCGGACTGGCTGACCGCGCTGTTCGTGCTCGTCATGTTCTCGATCGCGACCGGCACCTCCGCGGCGCGGATCGGGGTGCCGCGCCAGGCGGGCTGGATCGCGCTCGCCCTGGCCGCGGGCGTGCTCCCGGTGCTGGGGCTGGTCCTCGGCTCGGGGGTGGTGCCCCTGCGGCCGATCGCGCTCGTGCCGGTCGCCGGGATCGTCATCGGCGGCACGATGACCGCCACTTCGCAGGCCGCCCGCCGGGCACTCGACGAGCTGAAGACCCGGTACGGCGAGTACGAGGCGGCGCTTGCCCTGGGTTTCCTGCCCCGGCACGCGGCGCTGGAGATCTGCCGTCCCTCGGCCGGCCAGGCGCTGATCCCCGCACTCGACCAGACCCGCACGGTCGGGCTGGTCACACTGCCCGGCGCGTACGTCGGGATGCTGCTCGGCGGGGCGAGCCCGCTGCAGGCCGGGACCACGCAGGTGCTGGTGCTGCTCGGCCTGCTGGCCGCCGAATCGATCGCGGTGCTGGTGACCGTGCAGCTCGTCGCGGACGGCCGGATCCGCCGCCCGGCGGCTCAGCCCAGCGGCGCGGCGAGGTGAGCGGTGTCGTTGAACCGGCGCACCAGCCAGTTTTCCCCGTGCAGCACCAGATGTGACACCGAGCCGTTGTCCGCGCCGAGGAAGGCGAACCGGTCGAGCGCGCGGGTGGCCTGGGCGAACGCCTCGCCGATCACGCCGCCGTGGGTGAACACCGCGACCCGCCGGTCCGGGTTGGCCGCGGCGATCCGGGTCAGCGCGGCCCGGATCCGGCAGCCGAACGCCTCGTCCGACTCCGCGCCGGGGATCACGTCCCAGCGTTGCTCGGTCCACAGCCGTTGCACGATCGGGTGCCCTTCGGTGGTGTGCTTGCGGAAGAGCCCGTTCTTCTCCCAGTCGCCGAGGTAGATCTCCCTCAGGTCAGGCTCGACGGCCGGGGTGAGGCCCAGCTTCTCCGCCAGCGGCGCTGCGGTCTGCACGGTGCGCCGCAACGTGGTCACGTACAGCGCGTCGAGCCGTTCGCCGGCCAGGCGCCGCGCCACGCGTGCGGCGTGTTCGCGGCCCTCGGGGGCGAGATCGGGATCGGCCTGCCCGTCGAGCAGCTCGAACGGCGCACTCGCCTTCGCGGGCATCGATTCCCCGTGGCGCACCAGGAAGATCTCCGTCGAACCGGGCGGTGGCGTGAAGCGGTGCTGGCGGTATTCGATCTCCTGCTCCGGGGTGGTCATGCCTCCGACCCTAGCCACGCGCGGCGATTCAGCCCAGCTGCTTGTCCACGAAACACCACCGCCAGGACTCGCCCGGTTCGAAGCTGCGCATCACCGGGTGCCGTGACTCGTGGAAGTGCTGCGACGCGTGTCTGGCCGGCGACGAATCGCAGCAGGCGACGTTGCCGCACTTCAGGCAGATCCGCAGGTGCACCCAGGTGGTGCCCTCCGCGATGCAGGCCGCGCAGCTGTCCGGCGAGCTGGGTGGCTTGTCGGCCCACTCGTGCGCGAGGTGCTTGCACGAACCGGCGGTCGCCGCGGGAGTGCTGAGTTCTCGGCCTTCCTGCGGGGGTTCTTCGTCGTCGCGGTCGAGCATCGACTCCTCGATGTCGAGGCGGGCCAGGATGCGGCGCAGCACGGTGTCGTCGGCGGTGCCCTGGTCGCGGGCTTCCAGGAACTGCTCGCGTTCGGCCTCCAGCAGCTGCACGCGCAGGCGACGGTACGCGTCGCTCGGCGTCTCCGCCAGGGCGCTCTGCCTGCCGAGCTGCTCCCACGCGGAGTCCGAACGGGACTGGAGCCGTTCGCGCAGCCGCTGAATCACCTCGGGCGGGTCTTCAGGCCGTTGTAGCTCGTCCAGCTTGCGCAGCGCGACGCGGGTCATGTCGTGCAGTACGGCCGCTTCCTGCAGCGCATCCTCCGCCGGGTCGGGCCGGGGCAGCCGCAGCCGCCGGATCAGCGGGGGCAACGTCATGCCCTGCACCACGAGCGTCCCGGCCACCACGACGAAGGCGGCCAGCACGAGCACCGCGCGCTGTGGGGTGTCCGCGGGCAGTACGAACGCGGCGGCGAGGGTGACCACGCCACGCATCCCGGCCCACGAGATCACCGCCGAGTACCGCCACGGCCAGATCTTGCCGCGGTTGACGCCCAGCCTGTGCAGCAGCCGTGTCACCGTGCCGATCCCGATCATCCACAGCACCCGCGTGAGGATTGTCGCGGCGAGCACGGCCGCGCAGATGCCGATCAGCGCCCACAGCGACAGCCCGCTCTTGCCGACCTCGGTGAGGATCCGCCGCAACTGCAGGCCGATCAGCAGGAAGACCATGTTCTCCAACAGGAACTGCACGGTCTGCCAGTTGAGCCTGGTGGCCAGCCGGGACGGGCCGGACTGGATCTGCGGGGCCTTGTGCCCCTGGATGAGCCCGGCGACGACCACGGCCAGCACGCCGGACCCGTGCGCCACTTCGGCAACCAGGTACGCGGCGAACGGCAGCGCGAAGGACAGCGCAGTGTCCGTGATCGGTTCTTCCAGCCGGGCACGCAGGAACGCCACTGCGATGCCGACGACGAAGCCGATCACCAGCCCGCCGACCGCCGCGAGCACGAAATCGAGGCCGACCTGCCACAGGCTGACCGCTCCGGCGATCGCCGCGATCGCGGTGCGCAGCGCGACCAGCGCGGCCGCGTCGTTGAACAGGCTCTCGCCCTCCAGCAGCCGGACGAGCTTGCGCGGCATCCCGGCCCGGCGCGCGACCACGCTCGCGGCCACCGCGTCCGGCGGGGCGACCACCGCGCCCAGGGCGATCCCGGCGGCGAGCGGCAGGCCGGGCACCACCGCCCAGGCGACCAGGCCGACGCCGAAGGCGGTGAACACCACCAGCCCGACGGACAGCAGCGCGATCGGCCCGCGCAGGCGGCGGAACGCGACCAGCGAGGTCTGGATCGACGCCGAGTACAGCAACGGGGGCAGCAGTCCGATCAGGACGACCTCGGGATCGAGGTCGTACTCCGGCACCCCTGGCACGAACGAGGCCGCGACGCCCACCGTCACCAGGCACAACGGTGCCGACCAGTCCCATCGACGCGCCCCGACCGTGACGATGAGGACCGTGAGGACCAAGCCGACCAATTCCGCCGCTACGTGCACGCGACAATCATCACCCGGGGAACCCGGATCGCGCGCGTGGGCCGCACTACGCTTGCGTCGTGACGACTGTGGACACGCTGGCCGGGGCCGTGCGGGGTGTGGCGCAGGACGGCGTACGAGTGTTCCTCGGCGTGCCGTTCGCGGAGCCGCCCGTGGGGGAGTTGCGGTTTCGCCCACCGGTGTCGGTCTCGCCGTGGGCTGGGGTGCGCGACGCGACTGGCTTCGCTGAGAAGGCTCCGCAGCCCGCTCTCACCGGTAAGGGGTTTGTCGGTGACGAGGACTGTCTGTACGTGAACGTCTACGCCCCTGAGGAGCCCGGCCCGCACCCTGTGTTCGTGTGGATCCACGGCGGTGGTGGAGTGCTGGGGTCACCGCATCAATTCGACGGCTCCGCGTACGCGCGTCGTGGGGTGGTCGTGGTGACTGTCGCGTATCGACTCGGCGTGCTCGGGCTGCTTCGCGTCCCTGGCGTCTCCGAGGGGAACCTCTCGCTGCAGGACCAAGTACTCGCGCTGGAATGGGTACGCGACAACGTGGCTGCGTTCGGCGGTGACCCGCGCCGGGTCACGCTCGCCGGGCAGTCGAACGGTGGACGCACCGTGGGCACGTTGCTCGCGGTCCCCGCGGCGCGTGGGCTGTTTCAGCAAGCCATCGTGCAGAGCGGGACCGGCGTCGGGTCCGTGGTGTACACCGCGGCCGAGGCCGAGACGGTGGGCAAGGCCGTGCTGGAAGACCTCGCTGTGCCCGCCGAAGCGCTCATGACGATGCCTGCGACGCACATCCTCGCCGCGCAGCAACGCGTCACAGCCGCGCTCGACACGCTTGTGCCGTACAGGGTCGTCGTCGGCAGTGAACAGTTGCCGCGCAATCCGGGCGACGCGGTCGCAGACGGCGCGGCACGCGATGTACGGCTGCTCATCGGAACCACCGCCGACGAACAGGACCTGTTCTCCTGGCTGCAGAGCGGCGGCGCGAAGCTGCTCGGCACCGGCTCGACCATGCTGGACTCCGGCGCCATCGAGCGTGCCACCGTCGCGTACCGAAAGCTGTTCCCGGACTGGCCCGAAGACCAGTTGGCGAACCGCGTACGCACGGCGGGCGACTGGTGGCTGCCCGCGATCCGCTGTGCCGAAGCCCAGTACGCGGCGGGCGGCGCGACCTGGATGTACCGGCTGGACTGGCGGATCGCCCCACGCGGCCGTGGTCTGGGCGCGGCGCATGGCGTGGACCTGCTGTTCATGTTCGACGACATCGGCAACCCGAATTGGCGCTTCATGCTCGCCGCCACCCGCCCCGATCCCGCGCGGCTCCGGGCGATGGCGAGCGAGATGTTCGGCGCGTGGCACCGCTTCGTCGTCACAGGCGAACCGGGATGGCCGCAGTACTCGCCGGAGGATCGGGTGACCCGGCTGTTCGACGATGTGAGCCGTACGGTGTCGGACCCGGACGCCGCGGAGCGTCACGTGTGGGATCAGAGCGCGGCGACGTAGTACCAGCGGCCCGCTTCGCGGACGAAGCGGCTGTTCTCGTGCAGCACATCGTCCTGTCCACGGTGGCGGTAGTACGCGCGGAACTCGACGGTGCCCTCGTTCGCGAGCAGTGAGCCGCCGGTGTGTCCCACTACCTCCAGCCGGAGCCACTCCTGTCCCGGATCGAGCCGCAGCCGTCGCGGCCGGGTGTCCGGATGCCAGGTGGCCAGAAGGTAATCCCGGTCGCCGACATCGAACGCGCTGTAGCGCGAGCGCATCAGGCGCTCGGCCGTCGGCGCGTGCTGTTCGCCACGGTGGAACGGGCCGCAGCACGCGCCGTACGCCTCGGGCAGACCGCAGGGACAGCTAGCCACGGGCGCGCTTCACCCCGGCTTCGGCCGCTTCCTTCGCACCCTTCACCGCGAGACGGTCCGCGCGCTCGTTCTCCGGCAGCCCCGCGTGCCCCTTGACCCAGAGCCACTCGACTTCGTGCCGCTCTCCCGCGGTGTCCAGGCGCTGCCAGAGGTCGGCGTTCTTGACCGGCTGCTTCGCCTGCGTCTGCCAGCCGTTCTTCTTCCAGCGCGGCATCCACTGCGTGACCCCGTTGCGGACGTACGTGCTGTCGGTGTAGATCTTCACCACCGACGCCCGGGTGAGGCTCTCCAGCGCGCGGATCGGCGCCATCAGCTCCATCCGGTTGTTGGTCGTGACGGTGTCCTCGCCGCCGTACAGCTCGCGCTCGTGCCGCCCGTACCGCAGCAGCGCGCCCCACCCGCCGGGACCGGGATTGCCACTGCATGCGCCGTCGGTGTAGATCTCCACCACCTGGTCCGTCTCCGCCACGCGGGGGACCCTACCGTTCCCGTATCCTGGAACCGGGAATGCCGCCGCGGTCGCCGCGTTCCCCTTGGTGACTTCGAGCGGAAGGAACCGGGATGAATTTCACTCAGGCCTGGCAGGAATGGAAAGCCGGACGCGAGAAGACACTCGCGGACCCGTACGGCTGGCTTGCGCTGGTGTCGCTGGATTGGCTGGAGACCCACCCGCGCAGCTACCCAGGGCTGCCCGGCCTCTGGTGGCAGGACGACGACGCTGCCTACGTCGACCCGGACGGCGCCGACCTGCGTTACGAGGGCACCCCGCTGTCCGGCGTACGCCGCTTCGAGCTGGTCAACAGCGGCCCCGGCACCCGCGTGACCGCCGGCGACCGGGAGATCGAGATCGCCCGCCGTTCCGGCTACCTGATCCGCGTACACGACCCGAAGTCGTTGGTACTGCGCAACTTCCACGGCGTCCCCACGTACGACCCCGACGCGGCGTGGGTGTTCGAAGGCACGTACGAGCCCTTCGCCGAGCCTCGCCCCACCACCGTGGGTGCCGTCGTCGAAGGCTTGTCCCACGTGTACACGGTCCCCGGCCGCGTCCACTTCACCCACGACGGCACCGAGCACACCCTGGCCGCGTTCAACGGCCGTGACGGCGGCCTGAACATCCTGTTCACCGACAAGACCAGCGGCGTGACGACGTACGCCGCGAACCGCTCCCTGCCGGTCGCTGCACCTGCCCCGGACGGGACGGTAACCCTGGACTTCACCCGCGCGGTGAACCTGCCGTGCGCGTTCACCGACTTCGCGACCTGCCCGTTGCCTCCGGAGGGGAACCACTTGCCGTTCGCGGTGGAGGCGGGGGAGAAGCTGCCGTTCGAACGGCAGGGGTGACTCAGTCCGGGAACTCGATCCGTCTTTGCGATGCTGACTGTGGTGGAGACGCCGAGGCCTGACGGCGCGATCTGCATGCTGCGCACAGCGCGTTTTGTCGGTTGGAACCTCAGCGTTTTGTCGGCTGGATCGGCCTGACCACGTCGTGGACGGCTCTTCCCCGCCTCGCCCGGAACAGCGACTCCACGGTGCGCGAACCGGCAGATGTAGCTCATCGAGCTACGCAGGGCTACACTGGCATCGTGAAGGTGATCACTCAACGGGAGTTCCGCAACAACTCCGCTGCCGTCATGGACGCCGTCGAGGCGGGCGAGACCTACTACGTCACTCGCAACGGTGTCGAAGTGGCTGAGGTGCGGCCGACACCGCGCAGGCGTCGCCTTACCGGTGAGGAGTTGGTACAGCGACATCGAAGGTTGCCCACGGTTGAGGCTGCGCAGATGCGGCGGGAAGCCGATGAATTCTTCGGCACCGAAGATCGTGTGGATTCCGACGACAAGGGGGAGCTGCCTGATGACTGATTGTCACAAGGCAGGTGTGCTCGACACCTGCACTTATATCGACCTCGGTCTGCTCGATCCCGCGGCATTGCCCGAGATCCCGGAACTCACCGCCGTCACCATGGCTGAGTTGCATCAGGGAGTCGCGATGGCGAAGGACCACGCCGTCCGTGCAGCGCGCACAGAGAAGCTCGGTGCCGCCATCGTCGACTTCGTGCCGTTGCCCTTCGACGGCGAGGCGGCAGCCCGGTACGGAACCTTGGTCGCACTCGTCCTCGCGGCGAAACGGGATCCGCGACCTCGGCGCATGGATCTGATGATCGCCGCCATCGCGTCCTCGCGCGAACTGCCGCTCTACACCCGAAACGCTGACGACTTCAAAGGTTTGGAGAGTATGATCGAGGTCATCGCCACCTGAGCGATGTTTCATGCGAAAATGCGCCCGCGTCGGGGCCTGCTGAGAATGTCGAATGTCGCAATCTTCGTCTATCGGTGGAGCGTTTTGGTGGTTGGCGGCTCAGCGTTCTGTCGGACTTCGTGACGTCGCTGGTGTGCCTGAAAACGGGTGTGGCCACCGGCTGACCATGGTCGGTTGTGTGGACTGACCCTGATCGGCTGGTGGCCGAAGCTTCACCATCGTCGCGGCGACGACGGATGGCGTTGGAAGTCGTCTTGAGGTGTACCGGATCGCCTGGGCCAGGATTATCTCGCAGGGCAGCCGCTCGCCATCGGGGGATTGTCCGAAGATGAGTTCGCTGCGAGGCCGGGATATCCGTGATCTAGACGTTCGGATGCGCAAGACTGTCCAGGTGGTACGTGACATGGACAGGTGGCGGCAGCTGATCAGCGAGTATGACCAGCTGCGGCAGCTACGCGCGTGCACACCTCAGTCTCGTGGTCAGCGCTTCAACAACTTGATCGCTGAACTGCTTCAGTGTTGGGGTGTCCAGGCTACTGCCAACGTCCGGGCCGCCGGTGAGATTGACGTCGCCTTCGCCATTGACGGAGTCCGCTTCGTCCTGGAGGCCAAGTGGGAGAAGGCAAGGACGGATACCGGACGTATCGCCAAACTGGAGAAGCGGGTCCGGCAACGGCTGTCCGGCACCTACGGCGTATTCCTGTCGATGTCCGGCTACAGCCAAGAAGCCCTCGCCGATATTGCCCACGGTGACCGGCTCGAGGTACTTCTCCTGGACGCCGGACACTGGGAAGCCATGCTCGGTGGATTGGTGCCGCCCCAGGAACTGGTCAACCTGGTTCGCGATCGAGCCTCGTTCCAAGGCGCGCCGTACACACCTTTGGCGCAGCTGTTCGCGTCCTCCGAGGTGCCCGACCTCAGCTTCGAACCACCGAGCGAGATGCCTGACGGACCCCTGCTCGCGGCCGTCGACGGTGTGGAGGCGCAGGTCGTTCTGTCCGGCATCGAATCCAGTCAACTCGGGATTGCCTGCTACGGGCAGAGCAGGCTTCTGGTAACGACCACACGCGGTGTTCTGGACGTCGACATCGAGGCGCAAACGGCGGAAATGGCCGTGCCGGTGCCTGACTGTCGGCGGAACGTGTTGGTCATCGGGGATGGGTCGATCGTGTTCCTCCGGCGATCCGGCGTGGGGCGCTTCCATGACGGTCAGATCACGACAATTGGTGGAGGTCTTTCAGGGAACTGCTGTCTCTGTCAACATCCAGATGGCAGTGTCTGGGTCTTCGACAACGGTGGGTCACATGACCTCAGTGCGTCAGTCACCAGGCTGGAGGGCGGGCTCGGTCGCCAGCAGCGGCATAAAATCGATTACCATTCTGCCAATGCATTCACCTCGGTTTGGCTATCCGCTGATGCTCTACTGACGTCCGGTAACGCCGGCTATCTCATCTCGTCCCCGACCACGGGTTCGAAATCGCGACATTCTGACTCGCAGTCCAACCCCATGGGGCTGATCGCACTCGATGAAACTGCCTTCCTGACCGTTGGAGGTAACGTCTCCCTTCGCCGAACCGAGATAGCAACCTGGACCGGTCGGGAGTTGGCGCGACTCGTGCTCAAGCCTTCGGTCACCGAACTCGCGTTGGCGGCCAATGGTGACCTCTACCTGGCTGCCTATCACGATACGCCTGACGATCGCCTGTCGTTCGCTGTTATTCGCGTGCGGTTGCCATCTGAGGTAGGCGGCCTTGAACTGGGAGCGGACGCCACGACGCCGGTCGTTGCTGCACGATCCACGTGCGACACTCAGGCCGGGGAAGACCACGGTCTTCCGGCTTCCGGCGACAGGTTGCGTGTGCAGAAGGAGACGGCGCACCGGGTGGGCGACGATGTCGACATTCGGTGGTCGGGTCCGCTGGCACCGTTACCGAAGCGAATGAATGCGGTGCTGAGGCTGTTCGATGCGCCGCTATATCGGGATTGGTTGCTCTGGTTCATGCTCGCGTGGGCCGCGATCGACTTCGTGTCGGTGCTGACGTACGGTCCGCCCGGCGGCCTGCCCAGATGGTTGACTGCGGTGATCGGTGCCGTATTCTTTGCCATGGTGTGTGGAATTGTCCCAGCCTGGATTCGACTCCTGGTTCGGCGTCGGCGCCACAATCACCGCCAGCGGGCGACGAAGGCGAAGTAGGAGGACACCTCGGTTCTTGGGCAGGCGCGTGCGATATCACGAATGCGACTACCAATGCAGAGTCGGTTGTGGCTTCTGGGCCGGCTGTGTCCCTCAATGATGTCCTGACCAGCCTCGCCGCGCACGGAGCCCGCACATGAATCGGCGGAGAAACAACAACGGCATGCGCCACGTGGCGCTGGACCCGGGCGGGACAGCCTGTCACTCGCCGAGCAGATCGCAGGAACGAGGGCATGGGTTCCCCGAACTGTGGACAGGCGGCTACACAGCTTCATGCAACTGTTCGCGGCGACTTTCTCGGCCACGTTGGGGCTGAACCCATCGAGACCCGGTTTCGCTGCGTCGGCCCCAAGCGGGGCTGCCCGCGGATAGGCAGCCCCGTTCGGGAACGTTGTCAGCTCACCAGCCGCGTTCGCGCCACTCCGGCACCTTCGGACGCTCCACGCCCAGCGTGGAGTCGTCCCCGTGACCGGGATAGAACCACGTCTCATCCGGGAGCTCGTCGAAGATGCGTGCTTCCAGGTCGTCCATCAGGCTGGTGAAGTCCGTCGGATTTGTTGTCCGCCCAGGACCACCCGGAAACAGCGAATCCCCGGTGAACAAATGCGGCGACCCCGCCGGATCGCGGTACAGCAGGGCGATCGACCCGGGTGTGTGTCCCCGCAGGTGGATCACCTCCAGAGTCACCTCGCCGAACCGGAGCGTGTCGCCGTGTTCGACCAGGAAGTCCGGGGGGATCGGCAGGGGGCCGGCGTCCAGCGGGTGGGCCGCGGTGTTCGCGCCGTTCGCACCGGCCACCGCGCCCAGGGCCTGCCAGTGGTCGTGGTGCTGGTGGGTGGTGACCACGGTGCGCAACGCGGGACGGTCCGGGCCGTGGCCGACGAGGTCGGAGATGCGGTCGGGATCGTTCGCCGCGTCGATCAGGAGTGCCTCGTTCTCGGCGCGGCACACGAGCAGGTACGTGTTGTTGTCCATCGGGCCCACGGAGAGCTTCGTGATGGTGAGGCCGTCCAGCGTGCGGCGGGCAGCGTCGCCGCCCGGTTCGACGTGCCCGGTATAGGTCTCGGCGATGTTCACGAGGTCCCACGGTAGCCGGGGGCGCCACACCGGTTCCACCCGTGCACGTACCGGTCCGGTCCCGGCGCGCCGCCTGTATCGTGGAGCGGGTCCCGCCCGCGTCCGGCGCACCGCCGGATTCCGGTCGCGGCACGCGCCCGGCCGGCCCCGGAAAGCCCGCAGAAAACCAGGTCAACGACGTGCGTCGCGGTTTTGTCGGTGGTCCCCCCTACCCTGGGCGGCGTCCGCCGGCGGCGGACGGACGAAGCTGAGAATGACTGAAGGGACGTGGGCGTGGCTGATCGCCTCGTTGTTCGCGGTGCGCGCGAGCACAACCTCCGCGGCGTTGATCTCGACCTGCCCCGCGACAGCCTGATCGTGTTCACCGGCCTGTCCGGCTCGGGCAAGTCGAGCCTCGCCTTCGACACGATCTTCGCCGAGGGGCAGCGGCGCTACGTCGAATCGCTCTCGGCCTACGCGCGGCAGTTCCTCGGCCAGATGGACAAGCCCGACGTGGACTTCATCGAGGGCCTCTCGCCCGCGGTGTCGATCGACCAGAAGTCCACCTCGCGCAACCCGCGTTCCACCGTGGGCACCATCACCGAGGTCTACGACTACCTGCGGCTGCTCTACGCCCGCGCCGGCAAGGCGCACTGCCCCCAGTGCGGCGAGGCGATCAGCAAGCAGACGCCGCAGCAGATCGTGGACCAGGTGCTGGAGATGGAGGACGGAATCCGGTTCCAGGTGCTCGCGCCGGTGGTGCGCGGGCGCAAGGGCGAGTACCTCGACCTGTTCCAGAACCTGCAGCAGCAGGGCTATGCGCGCGTGGTCGTCGACGGCACGGTGCACCCGCTCACCGACCCGCCGAAGCTCAAGAAGCAGGAGAAGCACCAGATCGGCGTGGTGATCGACCGGCTGACGGTCAAATCCGGCTCGCGGCAGCGGCTCACCGACTCGGTGGAGACCGCGCTGCGGCTCGCGGACGGGCTGGTCGAGCTGGAGTTCGTCGATCTGGACGCGGCCGATCCGCACCGGATCCGCGGCTTCTCCGAGAACCTCGCCTGCCCCAACGGGCATCCACTGGCGATCGAGGACCTCGAACCGCGGTCGTTCTCCTTCAACTCGCCCTACGGCGCCTGCCCGGAGTGCACCGGGATCGGCATCCGCAAGGAGGTCGATCCGGAGCTGGTGGTCCCGGACGACGAGCTGTCGCTGGCCGAGGGCGCCATCGCGCCGTGGGCCGGCGGGCAGAGCGCGGACTACTTCCTGCGGCTGCTGGAATCGCTGTCCGAGGCGGTCGGGTTCCGGATGGACACGCCGTGGCGGCGGCTGCCCGCACGGGTGCAGAAGGCCGTACTCCACGGCGTCGACGAGCAGGTGCACGTCCGCTACCGCAACCGGTACGGGCGGCAGCGCTCCTACTACGCGGCGTTCGAGGGCGTCATTCCGTTCCTGGAACGGCGCATGGAGCAGACCGAGTCCGAGTACATGCGCGAGCGGTACGAGGGTTACATGCGCGAGGTGCCGTGCCCGGCCTGCCAGGGCAGCCGGCTCAAGCCGGAGATCCTCGCGGTCACCCTGGAGCACGCCACCCAGGGCGAGCGGTCCATCGCCGAGGTGTGCGCGCTGTCCATCGCGGAGTCCTCGCAATTCCTCGACGAGCTGGTGCTCGGCCCGCGCGAGGAGATGATCGCCGGAGCCGTGCTCAAGGAGATCCAGGCCCGGCTGCGGTTCCTGCTCGACGTCGGGCTCACCTACCTCTCGCTCGACCGCGCCTCGGCCACGCTGTCCGGCGGCGAGGCACAGCGGATCCGGCTGGCCACCCAGATCGGCTCCGGGCTGGTGGGCGTGCTGTACGTGCTGGACGAGCCGTCCATCGGCCTGCACCAGCGCGACAACCACCGGCTGATCGAGACGCTCACCCGGCTGCGCGACCTCGGCAACACGCTGATCGTGGTGGAGCACGACGAGGACACCATCCGCTCCAGCGACTGGGTGGTCGACATCGGCCCCGGTGCCGGCGAACACGGCGGGCACATCGTGCACAGCGGGCCGTACAAGAAGCTCCTCAAGAACAAGGAGTCGCTCACCGGCGCCTACCTGTCCGGCCGCCGCGAGATCGAGGTGCCCGGGATCCGCCGCGCGGTGGACCGCAAGCGGCAGCTGACCGTGGTCGGCGCGCGCGAGCACAACCTGCGCGGGATCGACGTGTCCTTCCCACTCGGCTGCCTGGTGTCGGTCACCGGGGTGTCCGGCTCGGGCAAGTCCACCCTGGTCAACGACATCCTGGCGCAGGTGCTGGCGAACAAGCTCAACGGCGCGCGGCAGGTGCCCGGGCGGCACACCCGGGTCAACGGGCTGGGCCAGGTGGACAAGCTGGTGCGGGTGGACCAGTCGCCGATCGGGCGCACCCCGCGGTCCAATCCGGCCACCTACACCGGCGTGTGGGACCACGTGCGCAAGCTGTTCGCGGCGACCACCGAGGCCAAGGTCCGCGGCTACCAGCAGGGCCGGTTCTCGTTCAACGTCAAGGGTGGCCGCTGCGAGGCCTGCGCCGGCGACGGCACGATCAAGATCGAGATGAACTTCCTGCCGGACGTCTACGTGCCCTGCGAGGTGTGCAAGGGCGCCCGGTACAACCGGGAGACGCTCGAAGTGCACTACAAGGGCAAGACCGTGTCCGATGTGCTGGACATGCCGATCGAGGAGGCCGCGGAGTTCTTCGAGCCGATCAAGGCGATCCACCGGCACCTGCAGACCCTGGTCGACGTCGGGCTCGGCTACGTGCGTCTCGGCCAGTCCGCGCCGACGCTGTCCGGCGGTGAGGCGCAGCGCGTGAAGCTCGCCAGCGAGCTGCAGAAGCGCTCGACCGGCAAGACGGTCTACATCCTCGACGAGCCCACCACCGGTTTGCACTTCGAGGACATCAGCAAGCTGATCGGCGTGATCAACGGCCTGGTGGACAAGGGCAACACGGTGATCGTCATCGAGCACAACCTGGACGTGATCAAGACGTCCGACTGGATCGTGGACATGGGCCCGGAGGGCGGGTCCGGCGGTGGCACCGTCATCGCCGAGGGCACCCCGGAGGAGGTGGCGGCGACCGGGGGTAGTTACACCGGTGAGTACCTGCAGCACGTGCTGAACCCGGCCTGATCGCGGCGGTGTGCGCGCCGGTTCTCCCGGGCGGTGGCACGGGGACGTCCGACGAGCGGGCGGTGCAGGCCTCGGGCGGCCGGGGCGGCGCAGACGCCGGGTCGGGGATGCCGGGCGGCGAGCACGTTGGGCGACGAGGACGTTGGGCGGCCGTGGCGGCGCGCAGACGCCGGGCGGCGGGATATCGGGCGGCGAGGATATCGGGCGGATTTCGGTGTCGCTTCGCGGGCTCGTGAGACTTCGGTAGGCGTTTCGGCAGCAGGCCATACGCGGGGACAAATCCTGTTGTGGTGACCGGAATCTTGGTGAGCCCTGAGGACGCCACGTCCTTTTCGGCGCTGCGGCCCTTTCCTACGGCCGACGACCGGCCGAATTCCGGGCGTGGTGCGGTCATCCGGGCGACCGCGGCGCGGTGATCGGGGGAGCCCGCGTTCCGGCGACCGGTACCGAGGTTCGCGCCGGAATGTCTGATCGGTACCGAGGTTCGCGCCGGAATGTCTGATCGGTACCGCCGTTCGGGCCGGAATGCCCGGCCGGGGCCGCGGCTCGCGCCCGGATGTCGCGTGCGGTCTCCGCCGGTCGGCACGGAAGCCGTGCGGCCGGGGAGATCTACCATGCGAAGGGGACGAGGGGAGGTGGGTGCGGGTGGACCACGACGGCCCGGCGAGCGCCGAGTACCGGTTCCGGAGCAGCTGGTGGCTGCCCGGTGTGCCGGTCACCCGGGTCTTCGACGCGGTCGTCGACCTGGAGTCCTACCCCCGCTGGTGGCCCGATGTGCGCTCGGTGCGGCGGGTCGACGACGACACCGCGGAGGTCGTCTGCCGGTCGAGCCTGCCGTATCGGCTGGTGATCTCGATGCACCGGGAACAGCAGGATCCGGTGGCGGGCCGGGTCCGTGTCCGGCTCGGCGGTGATCTGGAGGGGGTTCTCGCCGGTGTCCTGCGCGCCGCCGGCGGGGGTACCCGGCTGGAGATCCTGCAACAGGTTCGTGCGCGCAAACCGTTGCTGCGCCGTCTGGACGTCGTGGCTCGGCCGTTCTTCCGGGCGAACCACACGTGGATGATGCGCCGGGGGCACCGCGGCCTCGCCGCCTACCTCCGCCCACCGGGCTGATCTTGCGGCGACCTCCGTTCCGCTTGCGAGCACAAAAAAGTGCCGTGTTCGTGAGCACGGGGGACGCTCACGAACACGGCACCGGGGGAGTCGCTGCCCGGCAGGGGGGACCGGGCAGCGGACCAGGTCAGCTGCCGGTGGCCACCGGCACCTGTTCCTTCGGTTGCTCCGCGGGTGCGGCAGGCGCGTCGTCGAGCAGGGTGGCCTCGTCGAACGGTGCCTGGCCGGAGAACACCTGCTGTGAACGGCCGCGGTCGAATTCCTTCATCCACGATCCGATGAGGACGGTCGCGACCGCGTTGCCGGCGAAGTTGGTCAGCGCGCGGGCCTCGGACATGAACCGGTCGATGCCGAGGATGAACCCGACGCCGTCGACCAGTTCCGGCCGGTGCGACTGCAGCCCGCTGGCCAGGGTCGCGATGCCCGCGCCGCTGACGCCCGCCGCGCCCTTCGAGGCGATGATCATGAACAGCAGCAAGGTGATCTGCTCGCCCAGGGCCAGCGGCTGGTCCTGCGCGGTGGCGATGAACAGCGTCGCCATCGTCAGGTAGATCGCGGTGCCGTCCAGGTTGAACGAGTACCCGGTGGGCACGGTGATGCCGACGACCGGCTTGCTCACCCCGAGGTGCTCCATCTTCGCGATCAGCCGCGGCAGCGCCGATTCCGAGGAGGAGGTGGACAGGATCAGCAGGAACTCGCGGCCGAGGTAGCGCAGCAGCTGGAAGATGTTCACCCGGGCGCCGAGCCAGAGTATCGCGCCGAGCACACCGAACACGAAGATCAGGCAGGTCAGATAGAAGCCGAGCATGATCACCAGCAGACTTCGCAGTGCACCCCAGCCGGTCGCGCCGACCACTGCGGCGATCGCGCCGAAGGCACCGACCGGGGCCGCCCACATGATCATCGACAGAATCCGGAACACCAGGCGCTGCACGTGCTCGATCCCGCGCAGGACCGGCGCGCCGCGCTTGCCCAGCTTCTGCAGCGCGAACCCGGCCAGCAGGGCGACCAGCAGCGTCTGCAGCACCTGGCCCTCGGTGAAGGCCGAGACGAACGAGGTCGGGATGATGCCGAGCAGGAAGTCGACACCGCCCTCGGCGCCCTTGGCCTGGGCGTGCACCTTCGACACGTCGGCCGGGTTCAGGTGCAGCCCGGTGCCCGGGTGGATCAGGTTGCCCACGATCAGGCCGATGGCGAGAGCGAAGGTCGACATCACGATGAAGTAGACCAGCGCGGTGATGCCCACCTTGCCGACCTTCGCCGCCTTCGCGACCGAGCCGATGCCGAGCACGATGGTGCAGAAGATGATCGGCGAGATCATCATCTTGATGAGGTTGACGAAACCGGTGCCCAGCGGGGCGAGGCCCTTGCCGAACGACGGCCACAGGAGCCCGACCGCGACGCCGAGTACGACGGCGGCGATCACGGCCAGGTACAGATAGCGGGTCCGGTCGCGCTTGGGCGCGGCCGCTACGGGGGTCGGTGTCGGCACCGTTGCCTCCAGCTCGGGATCAAGTGGAACGCTGGTCACTATGCGGGCCGGATATGACCAGCGTCACTGTTGTGTTCATTGAGTTCGCACGGTCGTGTCCGGTGTGGACTCCCGCGCCGCGTGCCGCGCTGTCCCCACCGGGTCGGATGTGCTGGTATGGACGGGTGCCCTCGACGCCGCGGATTCGCACGAGCCGCTGGAGCCTGGCCCGTCAGCTGCTGGCCCTGCAGCTGACGGTCCTGCTCGTGATCGTCGCGGGCGGGATCACTATTGCGTATCTGGACGCGAAGCGCAGCACGACCGACCGGGCACGCGAGCAGTCGCTGGCCGTCGCCCGGACGACCGCCGACGCGCCGGACGTGGTGCGCGCAGTGTCCACACCGGACCCGACCAAGACGCTTCAGCCCTACGCGCTGCGGGTGATCGCGGATACCACCGTGGACTTCGTGACGATCATGTCGCCGCAGGGGATCCGCTACACCCACCCGAATCCGGCGCTGATCGGTGGTCAGTTCCTCGGGCACATCCGCGCCGCGCAGGAGGGCGGGGTCCTCACCGAGACCTACACCGGTTCGCTGGGGCCGTCGGTGCGCGCGGTGGTGCCGGTGTTCGGCCCGGGGCACCGGGTGGTCGCGCTCGTGGCGGTGGGCATCACGATCGCCGCGATCAGCGCGGAACTGCAGGACCGGGTGTTGCCGCTGCTCGGGGTCGCCGCGGCGGTGCTGCTGGTCGGCGCCTGTGGTGGCTGGCTGATCAGCGTCCGGCTCAAACGCCAGACCCGCGGGATCGCCCCGGACGAGCTGAGCAACCTGTTCGAATACCACGAGGCTGTGCTGCACTCGGTCCGCGAGGGCGTGCTGCTCGTCGGCCGGGACGGCGTGATCGGGCTCTGCAACGACGGTGCGCGCACGCTGCTGGGGCTGACCGGCGACCCGGTCGGGCGGCCGGTGTCCGAACTCGGGCTGCCGCCGGAACTGGCCGCCTCGTTCACCGCGCCGGAGACCCGGACCGAACAGCTGCACCTCACCGATTCCCGGGTCCTGCTCGTCGGGACCACGCTGGTGAGTTCCGGCGGCCGGGCGCAGGGCACCGTGGTGATCCTGCGCGACCACACCGAACTGCAGGCCCTGACCGGCGAGCTGACCACGGCGCGCAGCCTGTCCGAGGCGCTGCGTTCGCAGGCGCACGAGGCGGCGAATCGGCTGCACACCGTGGTTTCGCTGGTCGAGCTGGGCCGTCCGGAGGACGCGGTGGAGTTCGCGACCGCGGAACTCGCGCTGGCCCAGGAATTGACCGATCGGGTGATGAGCGCGGTCGCCGAACCGGTGCTCGCCGCGTTGCTGCTCGGCAAGGCCGCGGAGGCCAGTGAGCGCGGGGTCGAGTTCACCATCACGCCGGACACCGTGATCGACGATCAGGGCCTCGGCGTGGCCGGCCGGGATCTGGTGACGATACTGGGAAACCTGGTGGACAACGGCATCGACGCGGCGGCCCGCGGCACGGGCGGGCGGCCCGCGGTCGTGGTCACCGCGCGCTCCGGGGACGACGGGCTGCTGCTGCGGGTCGCCGACAACGGGCCGGGAGTGCCGGAGGACGCGATGGAAGACCTGTTCCGCCGGGGCTGGTCGACGAAGGCGGACAAGGGACACGGCCTGGGGCTGGCGCTGGTGGCGCAGGCCGTCCGGCGGTATGGCGGCAGTATCGACGTGGGCTCCGACGGTGGCGCGGTGTTCACGGTCCGGTTGCCGAGGCAGGAGAGGTGACGCGGTGATCCGGGTTCTGGTGGTGGAGGACGAGCCGGTGGCGGCCGATGCGCATCGGCTCTACGTCGAGCGGTTGCCCGGCTTCGAGGTGGCCGGGGTGGTGCATTCCGGCGGCGACGCACTGCGGTTCTGCGAACGCGAGCAGGTGGACCTGGTGCTGCTCGATTTCTACCTGCCCGACACGCACGGGCTGGCGGTGTGCCGCTCGCTGCGTGCGGCCGGTCTGCCGATCGACGTGATCGCAGTGACCTCCGCGCGGGATCTGGCGCTGGTCAAGACCGCGGTGTCCGTCGGCGTGGTGCAGTACCTGCTGAAGCCGTTCACTTTCGCGTCGCTGCGGGAGAAGCTGGAACGCTACGCGGCATTCCACCAGGCCTCTGGTGAGGTGACCGGCCAGGCCGAGATCGACCGGGCGCTGGCCACCTTGCGCACCACCGAACACACGTCCCTGCCCAAAGGCATGAGCGCCCACACCCTCGAAGCGATCACCGAAGCACTCGCGGGCGCTGCCGAGGGGCTGTCGGCCGGCGGCGCGGGCAGCGCGATCGGGGCCTCCCGCGTCACCGCCCGCCGTTACCTGGAGTACCTCGCCGACAACGGTCTGGCCCGCCGTGAACCTCGATACGGCCAGGTCGGGCGCCCCGAGGTCTGGTACCGCCTGCGTTCCGGATAGCAACCCGGGTGTATAACGACCTATACAGAACCTCGTGCGGCGATTCCTTCGATGGGGGACCGGTCCTGCGCTGATCGCGCTAGCGTTCCCGCGAACGCGAAGGAGAACCCTACGGTCTCTTGGCGGCCGGCGTCGACACGGCCTGTGAACGCGTGGAATCCGTTGGCGCGCCGGTGGTTCAGCATCTGCGGCCTACGCCGTAACTCAGCGAGGCCGTCCGGGAACTCCGGGCCGGGTCTGCCACGGGTGCGGTCCGTCGAGCGGGCGGTATTCCACCCCGAGTGCGTCCAGTCGGGGCAGGTGGTGTTCTCGCAGCCGGGGGAGGAACTCGGCGAAGTCTCGTGGTCCGCTGCTCCACGCGACCTCCGCGAAGGCGCACAGCCGGGGGAACGCCGCATAGTCCACCCGTCGCACGCTGTCCATGTGCTCGCTCCAGAGCTGTGCCTGCACTCCGCGCAGCCGCGGGCCGGCCAGATCGGGTTCGTACCGGTAGACGTCTTCCAGCGTACGGCGGTAGCCGACCGGAATCGGCTCGTCGGGATGGTCGCTCTGCCGGTGGTCCAGGTAGAGCCGGTCCTCGGGGCAGAGTATGACGTCGTGGCCGAGTTCCGCGGCGCGGACGCCGTGTGCGCCGTCGCGCCAGACGCCGATCACCATCGGTGGCAGCGGGCCGGTGTCGAGCACCTCGTCCCAGCCGAGTGGGGTTCGGCCGCGGTCGGTCAGGTGTTCGGCGATCGTGCGTAGGAGCCTGCCGTGCGCCTCGGTCGCGCCGGGCACTTCGTCGCCGCCGAGGCCGATCACGGGGGAGGGGAAGACGTCCAGCACGTGATCGAAGACCGCGCGAAAGAAGTCCACTGTGGACTCTGAAGGGTCGAGCAGTGCGGTGCTGATTCCCCATGCGGTCCAGACTTCCCAGCCGGCGGCCGGGTCCGGGCCGAGTTCCGGGTAGGCCGCGATGGCTGCCCTCGCGTGCCCGGGGAGGTCGATTTCCGGCACGACGGTGACCGCGCGCTCGGTCGCGTAGGCGACGATCTCCCGCAGGTCGGCGGTGGTGTAGAAGCCGCCGTGCGGACGGCCGTCGCGTTCCGGGCCGTCGTGCCTGCCCACCATCGACGAGCGCCGCCAGCCGCCCACCGACGTCAGCTTCGGGAACTGTGGCACCTCGATGCGCCAGACCTGATCGTCGGTGAGATGCAGGTTGAGCACGTTCAGCTTGTGCGCGGCCAGCAGGTCGACGAAACGCAGTACCTCGGCCTTCGTGCGAAAGTGCCGGGCGACGTCCAGCAGGCAGCCGCGCCAGCGCAGTTTCGGGTGGTCTTCGACCACGCCGCACGGCAGGACGAGTCCACCGTGGAGGGAAGCGGCGCGGAATGCGTCCGGCCCGGCGAGCTGGCGCAGCGTCTGGCGGCCATGGTGTTCCCCGGCCGGATCGGCGGCGGACAGCGTGATCCTGCCGGGCGTGATCGCCAGCCGGTAGCCCTCCGCGGGCAGATCCGGGCCGGCTCGCACCGCGACCGGCGCGGGCCATGCGCAGCTGCCCGGCGCCTCGGTGACCGAGACCGGACGGGGGAGCAAGGTTGCGAAACCGGGCATCGGCTTTCCTGATCAGGCGAAGAAGACCGAGTTGACGCTGGGCACCGCGAGCGAACCGGCGGCTTTGCCGGGCAGCCCGGTCGAAGCGTCTCGGGGCAGCCAGGTGATCGTGCCGGAACGCTGGTTGGATACGTAGAACCACTGCTCGTCGGCGTCGAGCGTGAGGTGCCGCGGCCAGGTACCGCCGGTGTCCACACTGGACACCAGTGTCAGCTTGGAACCGTCGACGGTGAAGGTGGCGATGGTGTTCGGCCCGCGCACGGTGGCGTGGACGAACTTCCCGTCCCCGGAAACGGCGATCTCGCCCGGGAAGAGGTCGCCGCTGCTGCCCGGCGGCACTGCCGGAACGACCGTGTGCGGGATGAATTCGCCGTTACAGGAATCCCAGCTCGCCACGGTGATCTCGGGCCGGAGTTCCTGCGCGAGGTAGGCGTGTTTGCCGTCCGGGTGGAAGGCCAGGTGTCGTGGCCCGGCTCCGGTGGGCAGCGTGACGTGCTTGTGCAGCGCCAGTTTCCCGGTGCCGACGTCGAGGGTGTAGACGTAGACCGAGTCCGCGCCGAGGTCCACCGACAGCACCCACTTGCCGGACGGATCGTTCACCACCTGGTGCGCATGCGCCTGACGGTCCTTGCCGGTGTGCTGCTGGAGATCGGTGGCCGCGCCGAGCTGCCCGCCGTCCTCGATCGGCAACACGACCACGCTGCCGGAGCCGTAGTTGGCCGCCAGCACGAACTTCTGACTGGCGTGCACCGACAGATGCGTTGGCGCAGCGCCCTGCGACGGGCTGGACCCGAGCAGCTTCGGGTTCGCCACGTCGCCGATGTCCAGTGCGGATACTGCGCCGTCAGGGTCGCCTTCGTTGGTCATGTACAGCGTGCGGCCGTCGCGGCTGCGGTCGAACCAGGACGCGTCCGGTATTCCGGTCACGGTCCGGACCGCCGACAGCGCCGGGTCGTCGCCGGTCCGGCCGACCACGTCGAGCCCGTGCCCGGCGACCGAACTGCTGGTGTAGCTGCCGACATACGCCGTGGTGCCTGGCGACCACGGCGTGGCCCCGGCGAGCTGCGAGCCGAGCACGGTGGCTGCTCCGGCCGCGCCTGCCGCGCCGAGGAACGTGCGACGGGATACTGCGGTCATCGGGTTCTCCCTGCTGTCGCGCCCATGTGGTTCAGACCACGGTCATGGCCAATGCTGCCACGGCGAAACCGCTCAGGGAAAGGACCGTTTCCAGCGCGGTCCAGGTCTTCAGCGTCTGCGGCACAGTCAGCCCGAAGTACCGGGACACGATCCAGAACCCGCCGTCGTTCACGTGGGAGGCGATGATCGAGCCCGCCGAGATCGCGACCACGATCAGCGCCAGCTGTGGTTGCGAATAGTGCAGGTCGAGCACGGTGGGTGCGACGATGCCACCGGTGGTAACGATCGCCACGGTGGCCGAGCCCTGTGCGATGCGCAGGCCGCAGCTGATCACGTACGCGGCGAGGATGATCGGCAGCCCGGCGTCGCCGAGCGAACCGGCGACCGCCTTGCCGATGCCGGTCGCGGAAAGCACGGCGCCGAAGAACGAGCCCGCGCCCACCACCAGCAGGATCATCGCGACCGGGCGCAGGGCGTTGCCCGACAGCTGGGCGAGATCGGCGCCGGTCATGCCCCGGCGGCGGCCGAGCAGCCACGAGGCGAGCAGGGTGGCGATGGTCAGCGCGATCGCCGGGGTGCCGAGGAACGCGGCCACGCCCGCCCCTGTGGAGTTCTTCGGCAGCAGGATACTGCCGAAGGTGCCCACCAGGATCAGCACCAGCGGCACCGCGATGATGCCGCCGACCAGCGCCAGCGACGGCGGGGTACGGCCGTCGTCCTCGTCGTCCCCGGCCAGCGTCGCGAATTCCTCGGCCAGCCCCACGTTCACCCGGTTGCCGATCCAGGTGGAGTAGAGGATGCCGCCGACGAACCAGGCCGGGATCCCGCAGATGGCGCCCATCAGGATCAGCCAGCCGAGGTCCACGTGCAGCAGCCCGGCCGCGGCGACCGGCCCCGGGTGCGGCGGAATGAACGCGTGCGTGATGGAAAGCCCGGCCAGCAACGGCATCGCGTACAGCACGATCGACCGGCCGCCCTGCTTCGCCGCCGCGTAGACCAGTGGGGCGAGCACGAAGATGCCGATGTCGAAGAACACCGGGATGCCGAAGATCAGGCCGGACAGGCCCATCGCCAGCGGTGCCCGTTTCTCGCCGAACGCCCGCAGCAGCGCCGCGGTCAGCACCCGGGCGCCCCCGGATCGCTCCAGGATCGAACCGAGCAGGGTGCCCAGCCCGATGATCGCGGCGATGTGCCCGAGAATGCTGCCGAAACCCTTTTCCAGCAAGGAATCCGAGGTCTTCTGCGCGGTGCCGACCAGGCTGCCCACCGGCACCCCCGCGGCCAGCGCGGTGAGCAGGCCCACCACGATCAGCGCGATGAACGGTTCGACCTTCACCTTGATGATGAGCACGAGCAGCACCGCGATGGACAGCGCGGCGAGGGTGAGCAGACCGCCGGTGCTGGTCTGCAGCCAGTGGATCATCGACCCATGCCCGGGTGACGAAGGGCGTGCCCGGCGAGCGCGCCGGTGGGCCGGGTGTCTTCTAACGCGGCGACGCCGTTGACGAAGACGTGGGAGATGCCCGTGGCGGCCTGTCGCGGGTCCTCGAAGGTCGCGGTGTCGGAGATCGTGTCAGGATCGAACAGCACCAGGTCGGCGGCGTACCCGGGGCGGATCAGGCCACGGTCGGCCAAACCGAGCCGCCGTGCGGCGCGTCCGGTGAGGTGCGCGATACAGCCGGCCAGATCGAGCACGCCCAGTTCGCGCACGTACCGGGCGAGGTAGCGCGGGAACGTGCCCCAGGCGCGGGGATGCGGCCGGTCGCCGACCAACAGCCCGTCCGAACCACCGGTGTGCGTGCGGTGGCGCATGATCGCCCGCACGTTCTCCTCGTGCCCGACGTGCAGCAGGCAGGAGGTGCCGAGCCGCTCGTCGAGCAGAGTGTCGAAGTACATTTCGGACGGTGATTTTCCGGCCGCTCGCGCGGAATCGGCGACGCTGCGGCCGACGAGTGCGGAGTTCTCGATCCGGCGGACGCCGTTGATCTCGATGGTGTGCCAGTCGACCGGCACGCCGTGCGCACCGTCCGAACCGGACTCTTCCAGTGCCAGGCGGATCCGCTCGCGAGTGTCCTGATCGGACAGACGGGCCAGCGTCGCCGCGGTCCCGCCCTCGGCGGCCCAGCTGGGCAGCAGTGCGGACAGGTAGGTAGCGCCCGGCAGGTAGGGGTAGCTGTCCAGCGTGATGTCGCAACCCTCGTCGAGCGCGTCGTCGAGCAGGCGCAGCAGTTCCGGCGCTTTTCCTTTGTTGACGGAGAAATTCATCGTGGCGTGCGCGAGGTGCAGCGGACAGCCCGAACGGCGGGAGATCCCGATCATCTCCGCGAACGCCTCCAGCGCACCGGCCCCGTAGCTGCGGTGGTGCGGGCTGTAGTAGCCGCCGCGCTCGCCGACCACCCGGCACAGCTCGATCAGCTCGTCGTTGCTCGCGTACATCCCCGGCGTGTACGTGAGCCCGGACGACAGGCCGAACGCGCCCTCGGCCATGCTGGTCGCGACCAGCTCCTTCATCCGCGCCAACTCGGCCTCGGTGGCCGGCCGGTCGTCCCAGCCGAGTGCGAGCATCCGCACCGTCCCCTGGGGAACCAGGTAGGCGGCGTTCACTGCGATGCCCCGGTCGAGCCGGTCGAGGTACTCGCCGACCGACCGCCAGTTCCAGTCGAACCCGGGCGGATCGTCGTTCCAGCCGGCCAGCTGTCCGCGCAGCGCGGCGAGCACCTCGTCGTCCACCGGTGCGTAGGAGAGCCCGTCCTGGCCCAGCACTTCGGTGGTCACGCCCTGGCTCACCTTGGCGAGATGGTCCGGCGCGCAGAGCAGTTGCAGGTCCGAATGCGAGTGCATGTCGATGAACCCGGGGGAGAGCACCTGCCCGGTGGCGTCCAGGACGCGGGCCGCGGTGAGCGTGCCCGGCGCGTCGACCTCGGCGATCCGGCTGCCGACCAGCCCGACGTCTTGCCGGACCAGGGGTGCCCCGGTGCCGTCGGCGACCTGCGCGCCGCGGATCACGGTAGTACTACTCATCAGAACCACGTCCGTACGAAGTCGATCACGGTCTCGCCGTCGGTGTCCACCACCGGCAGCAGCGGCCATTTGTCGAAGGTCGTGCAGGGATGGGACACGCCGAGCCGCACCCAGTCGCCGACCTCGACCGGCGAATCCGCGGGCAGGGTGAGGAAAGTGTGCTGGTCGTTCATCTTGGGCACGGTGTGCCCGGTCAGCGCGTTGACCATGCCGTCCTTGCGCAGCAGCTGGGGTTCGGGCATGCCTTCGTCGTAGGGCAGGTCGCGCTTGCCCGCGGTCAGCAGGGCCAGTTCCGCTGACGGCTTTGAAGTCACCTGAGCCCAGGCGTGGAGCGCGGGGCGAAACCTCTCGACGCCGTTGATGCGGGGATGTGCTCCGAGCGGCGAGATTTCGCGGTAGAAGCCGTCGTCGTGCGTCAGGTAGGCGCCGCTGCGGAGAATCGGGAGCACATCCAGTCCGTCTGGCCACGGCTTGGTCAGCTCGTCCACGACGCGGTCGAAGTAGGCGCTGCCGCCCGCTGTCACGTACACAGGGCCGTCTGCGAGCAGGCCCTTTTCGGCGAACGAGACGGCGAGGTCGCGCACGCCGTCGATATAGGAGCTGATCTTCGCCAACGCCGTGGTGTCGCTGTGGTGCGAAAGCGCTCCTTCGTAACCACCGGTGCCCCTCAACCGCAGCGCAGGGCTCTTCGCGACGGCTTCGGCGACCGCGTACGCCGTCGCCGAATCGCGTACGCCGGTACGCCCGCCTTCGCCGCCCAGTTCGACGAGGACGTCCACCGGCCGTGGTGCTTCCGAGAGCGCGTCGGTCATCAGCTCGACACCACGGACCGAATCGACCCAGCAGGCGAACTCGAAGTCCGGATCCGCCGCCAGCTCACCGGCCAGCCAGCGCAGCCCCGAGGGGTCCACGAGCTGGTTCGCCAGCAGGATCCGGGAAACTCCGAAGGTGCGGTAGATCCGTACGTGCCCGGCGTTCGCCGCGGTGATGCCCCACGCGCCGTACGCGAGCTGCCGGGCGAACAGCTCGGGCGCCATCGTGGTCTTGCCGTGCGGTGCGAGGACGACCCCGCGTTCGGCGCACCAGCGCGCCATGGTGCGCAGGTTGTGCGCCAGCTCCGCCGCACCGAGCACCACGAACGGGCCGAAGAACCCGTCGCCGAACAGGTTCGCGCGGCGGGCCGCGGCCTCGTCGAGGGTGAGCCCGGCGAGCGCCGGCGCGATCGAACGGAACCGCCAGTCGATGCGTTCCCCGCGCCCGGCGCGGACGGCGGCGTCCAAGGCGGTCTTACCGGAGCTGGTCATCTCGGCACCTCGGTTGCGTATATTGCAACGGACGTTGCGCAGAATGCGCTGATCAGGTGTAGCATCCCAGTCGCTACCGGTCAACGGAAAGAGAGTGGGGAGTACCGCTGTGACGACCAGGGCGAGCGGTCCGGCCGGCCCGCCGGAGGTGCTCTGCGTGGGCGAGTCGATGGCCTTGTTCGTCCCGGCCGAACCCGGCCCGCCGGACGAGGTCCGCGCCTGGCTGCGCACCGTCGGCGGAGCGGAATCGAACGTCGCCTCGCACCTGCCCGCTCTTGGCGTGTCCAGCGCTTGGGTGAGCGCGGTCGGTGACGATCCGTTCGGCCGCGCCATCGTTCGCGAGATCGCCGCCGCCGGTGTCGGGGTCGGCGGCGTGGTCGTGGACCCGGCGCGGCCGACCGGCCTGTACCTCAAGGAGTCCGGGGTCGGTGGCAGCCCGGTGCGGTACTACCGGACCGGGTCGGCGGCATCCGCGATGGGGCCGGATCTGCTTGCACGGCTGGATTTCTCCGGGGTGCGGGTGCTGCACCTCTCCGGCATCACCCCGGCGTTGTCCGGCAGCTGCGAGGCGCTCGTACGGGCGCTGCTGGACCTGCCGCGCGACGAGCTGATCGTGTCCTTCGACGTCAACCACCGCCCGGCGTTGTGGGCCGGCCGCGACCTGTCCGTGCTCCGTGAACTGACCGCCCGCGCGGACCTCGTGCTGACCGGCGACGACGAGGCGGAGCGCGTGTGGGGGACCGGCGATCCGGTGCGGTTGCGGGAATTGCTGCCCGATCCCCGCACGCTGGTGGTCAAGCACGGCGAACGCGGAGCGACCCTGATGGAGGGCAGTGCGGACCCGCTGTTCGCGCCCGCACTGCGTGTCGACGTGGTCGAGCCGGTCGGCGCCGGGGACGCCTTCGCCGCCGGATTCCTGGCCGCCACCCTGCGGGACGCGGACCCCCTCACACGCCTGCGTCGCGGCCATCTTCAGGCCGCGGCGACGTTGCTGACCCACGACGACGTCGGCGCGCCGCTACCGGAACAGGTCGTGACCGAGTTGCTGAAGGCAGACGCCGAAGGCTGGGGCGCCGCGCGGCTGACGGTCGGGGGTGTGCTGGCCTCGTGAGTCAAAGCCTGGACCGCGCCCTGACGGTGCTCGACGGTCTCGCGCGCGGCGCGCGGACACTTGACGAGCTGGCCGAAGAGATCGGCGTGCACAAGACGACCGTGCTGCGTCTGCTGCGCACGCTGGAGTCACATCACTTCGTACGGCGCGAAGGAACCCGGCATTACCGGCTCGGCAGCGCGCTGTTCGATCTCGCGAACCAGGCGTTGGAAGAGCACGACGTACGCCGTAGTTCACATGAAGCTCTCGCGGCTCTCAACGCGCGTACGGGCCACACCGTGCACCTCGCGTCCTACGAAGACGGTGAGGTCGTGTACATCGACAAGTACGAAGGCCGTCATTCCGTTCGGATGTACTCGCGCATCGGGAAACGCGCGCCACTGCATTGCACAGCAGTCGGCAAGGTTCTCGTCGCAGCGATGCCACCGGCAGAGCGTCGCGAGCTGGCGTACGCCCTGGACTACCTGGTCATGACGCCCCACACGATCACGACGCCCGAGGCGTATCTGGCTGAGCTGGATCGCGTCCAGAAGCTCGGGTACGCAGTGGACAACGCGGAGCACGAAGACTTCATCCACTGCATCGCGGCTCCGATCCGCGGCGCCGGAGGGGAAGTGCTGGCCGCGGCGTCGATTTCGGTGCCCAGGATTCTGCTCGACTACGACGGCCTGCTGGCACTCGTCCCCGAACTGCGGGCGGCGACCGGGGAAGCTTCCGTCCACAGTGGATGGACGGGGAACGGAAAGGGGCACTGATGGGCAAGACGGCGTTCACCACGAAGGACGCGCCGCAGCCGCCGGCGAAGTTCTCGCAGGCCGTCCGCAAAGGGAACATCCTCCAGGTGGCCGGGCAGGTCGCCTTCGACGCGGCCACCGGCGCCGTGGTCGGCGACGACGTGGCCGGTCAGACCCGCCAGGTGTTCAAGAACCTCGAAACGGTCCTCGCCGAAGCCGGATCGAGCCTGGCCGACGCGGTGATGGTGCGCGTGTACCTGACCGACACCAGCCACTTCGCCGCGTTCAACGAGGTCTACGACGAGCTGATCGGCGAAGCCCCGTACCCCGGCCGTACGACCGTGTACGTGGGCCTGCCCGCCGGGCTCCTCGTGGAGATCGACGTCCTCGCCGTCGTGGACTGAACGACTCTGTTGCCCGGCCGCGGAAACCGTGACCGGGCAACAGCCGATCAGCCGAGCACGCTCGTGTACGCGTTGATCGCGGGCTGCCCGCCCAGATGCGCGTACAACACGTTCGCCCCGGCCGGAATCTCCCCGCGCCGCACCAGATCGATCAGCCCGGCCATCGACTTCCCCTCGTACACCGGGTCGGTGATCATCCCCTCCAGACGGGCGGCGGTGCGGATCGCGTCCAGCGTCGATTCGTCCGGGATGCCGTAGATCCCCGCGTGGTAGCGCTCGTCGAGCAGCACCTCGGGGGGCTGCCCGGCGCCGAGCAGATCCGCGGTGCGCCCCGCGATCCGTCCGATCTGCGCCCGCGTCTCGGCCGGTTTCGCCGAGGCGTCGATGCCGAGGATCCGCCGCGGCTTTCCGCTCACCGCGACCCCGGCGAGCATCCCCGCCTGCGTGCTGCCGGTGACCGAACAGACCACGATCGTGTCGAAGAAGACGCCGAGTTCCCGTTCCTGCGCTTCGAGTTCCAGCACCCAGTTCGCGAAGCCGAGCCCGCCGAGCCGGTGGTCCGACGCGCCGGCCGGGATCGCGTACGGCCGTCCGCCCGCGGCTTCCACCTCGGCCAGCGCCTGCTCCCAGCTCTCCTTGAACCCGATGCCGAACCCGGCCTCGACCAGCCGCACATCTGCGCCGAGGAGCCGGGAGAGCTGGATGTTGCCGACCCGGTCGTGCAGCGGATCGTGCCAGTCCACCCAGCTTTCCTGGATCAGCACGGCCCGCATCCCGGCCCGCGCCGCGGCCGCCGCGACCTGCCGGGTGTGGTTGGACTGCACCCCGCCGATGGAGACCAGCGTGTCCGCACCCTGCGCGAGCGCGTCCGCGACCAGGTACTCCAGCTTGCGGGTCTTGTTGCCGCCGAACGCGAGCCCCGAGTTGAGGTCCTCGCGCTTGGCCCACACCGAGGCACCGCCGAGGTGCTCGGTCAGCCGGTCCAGCCTGTGCACCGGCGACGGCCCGATCAGGAGGGGGAAACGGGGGAAATCGGCCAGGCTCATTGGTCCTCCAAGAGCGCTTCGAGGTCGGTCCAGATGGTCGCGGTGACCCGGGCGGCAGTGGCCCCATCACCGGCTTCGAGCGCCGCGATGAGTTCGTCGTGCCGCTTCACCGAACGCTGCGCGGGCAACGAACTGAAGCGCGCGTACTCCACCCTTCGCAGCAGCGGTGTGTACCGCCCGAGCGTCACGGCGACAGCACGGTTGTCACACACACGCACCGGTACGTCGTGCAACTCATCGTCTGCTTCGATCGCTGCGCCCACGTCGCCCTTCGCGACCGCTGCGGCGAACCGCTCATTCGCCGTACGCATCTCGGCGATGTGCGCGCGCCCGAGCCGGGGGAGCGCTTCGCGTACGGCGAGTTCGTGCAACGCGCGCACCAGCCGCACCGCATCCCGCACGTCGTCCGCGACGAACTCCGCAACCCGCGTGTAACTCTGCGGTTTGGACGCGACGAGTCCGTCCTCGGCCAGCCGGAGCAACGCCTGCCGCACCGGCGCCCGGGAAAGCCCGAGCTGCTCGGCGAGGTCGGCGTCGCGCAGCGGCGTGCCCGGCACGAGGCTGCCGTCGATGATCGCGTGCCGGATCCGCTCGTACGCCTCGTCACGCAGCAACGGCCGGGAAACACGGGGGAGTGCACTCACATCTAACATGTTAGATGTCGCCGAGAGGTTAGGCAATACCGAATGGTCCGGCTGTCGCTGGGGCGCCTGGTCACGAGGTTGTGGACCTGTATCCCTGCCTCGGCGGAGTTGCCCGCTCGGCGGGCGAACAGCGATCCGTTCCGTCCGCCCGCCCGTGCGATCGCGGCCGGGCTCAGTACACCGGTCCGGTGTACTTCTCGCCCGGTCCCTGCCCCGGCGGATCCGGGACGACGGACGCTTCGCGGAACGCTTTCTGCAGGGACTGGAGCCCGTCCCGCAGCGGTGCGGCGTGCAGCCCGAGGTACTCTGCCGATGCGGTGACCAGCCCGGCCAGTGCGGTGATGAGCCGGCGCGCCTCGTCGAGGTCGCGGTGCGGCGAGTGCTCCGGATCGGCGTCGGCCAGCCCGAGCCGTTCGGCACCCGCGGACAGCAGCATCACGGCCGCGCGGCTGATCACCTCGACGCTCGGGATGTCCGCCAGTGCGCGGTCGTCCGGGGAATACGGGGGCGGTGGCGAAGGTTGTTCTGACACGTCTGGTACCCTTCCACGAGCGACCAGCCCCTGAGCGATCGGGGGCGGCAAGTGGAGCCCCGCTCCCACCCGCGTCACCGACCGAGGTGTCCGGGTCCGGTCTCGCCGAGATACTGAGTGCCGTTGCCGGCATGGCGGTATTCCGGCGATCGGAGACAGAGCGGGCCCCGTGCACCGGCAGCAGCCGGCGGCGGGGCCTCAGTCTTGTGGGCACCAGGTCGAAACGAGAAACTGATACTCGGACCAAGGAGGCCCCATCAGCTCCGAGACACGCATCAACGAACGCATCCGGGTGCCGGAGGTCCGGCTCGTCGGCCCGAACGGCGAGCAGGTCGGCATCGTCCGGATCGAGGATGCGCTCCGGCTTGCCCAGGAGGCGGATCTCGACCTCGTCGAGGTCGCCCCGCAGGCGCGACCGCCGGTGGCCAAGCTCATGGACTTCGGCAAGTTCAAGTACGAGAGCGCGCAGAAAGCCCGCGAGTCCCGCCGGAACCAGCAGCTGACCGTCATCAAGGAACAGAAGCTGCGTCCCAAGATCGACCAGCACGACTACGAGACCAAGAAGGGTCACGTGTCGCGATTCCTGGCTGCCGGCAACAAGGTCAAGGTCACGATCATGTTCCGCGGGCGCGAGCAGTCGCGGCCGGAGCTCGGCTACCGGCTGCTGCAGAAGCTCGCCGACGACGTCACCGAGCTCGGTTTCGTCGAATCCTCGCCGAAGCAGGACGGCCGCAACATGATCATGGTGCTGGCCCCGCACAAGAACGTGAAGCCGAAGGCGGCCAAGGCCGAAACGGCACCCGAGGCGTAACCAGCACAGTTCAGCGGCACACCGGGGCACCGGTGTGCCGCCGCACGGAAGAGGAACAACCATGCCGAAGATGAAGACGCACAGCGGGACGTCGAAGCGGGTGCGCGTGACCGGCTCGGGCAAGCTGCGCCGCCAGAAGGCCGGCCGCCGCCACCTGATGGAGAAGAAGTCGAACCGCCTCACCCGCCGGCTCGAGGGCACCACCGAGGTCGCCAAGAGCGACGTGGGCCGCGTCAAGCGCCTGCTCGGCCGCTGACTCCGCCCCCCACACTTTCCCGACCACTCCGGGGTCTGTGAACCCCCCGAACCCGACAGGATGGACCAGTGGCACGCGTCAAGCGGGCGGTCAACGCCCAGAAGAAGCGTCGCGCGACTCTCGAACTGGCCAGCGGCTACCGCGGCCAGCGCTCGCGGCTGTACCGCAAGGCCAAGGAGCAGACGCTCCACTCGCTCAACTACGCCTACCGCGACCGCCGTGCGCGCAAGGGTGACTTCCGCCAGCTGTGGATCACCCGGATCAACGCGGCCGCCCGTGCCAACGGTGTGACCTACAACCGGTTCATCCAGGGCCTCAAGGCCGCGGGTGTCGAGGTGGACCGCAAGATCCTCGCGGACCTGGCCGTCACCGACGCCGCCGCGTTCACCGCGCTCGCCGAGCTGGCCAAGGCGAACGTGAACACCGGCGAAGCGAAGTCGGCCTGACCGGCAGCCTCTTCCGGCCCGGGGCGGTCCCCTTCACCGAACGGACCCCCCGGGTCGTTGCCGCGCGCAAGCTGACCCGCCGCGCGGAACGCGAGAAGACCGGCCGTTTCCTGGCCGAGGGCACGAACGCCGTCGAAGCCGCGGTGAAGTACGGGACGGTGCACGAACTGTTCGTCACCGAACGCGCCGCCGCCGCATACCCGGCCCTGATGACCGCGGCCGCCGACCGTTCCGTGCCGGTCTCGCCGATCACCGACCGTGCTGCTGCGGGGTTGTCGGAAACCGTGACGCCCCAAGGAATCGTGGCCGTCTGCACGGTCGTCGACCGTCCTCTGGAGACGGTCCTGGCCGCGGCCCGCCTGGTGGTCGTCCTCGTCGACGTCGCAGAGCCGGGCAACGCCGGCACCGTGATCCGCGTCGCCGACGCCGCCGGCGCCGACGCAGTGATCCTGGCCGGGGACACCGTGGACCCGCACAACGGCAAGAGCGTCCGATCCGCCGCAGGCAGCACGTTCCACATCCCGCTGGCCCGCACCCGCGACGTCCCCGCCGCACTCACGGCCTTGCGTGCGGCCGGTCTGCGCACCCTCGCCGCTTCCGGCTACGCCACGACGTCCCTCGAAACGCTCAGTTTCGACACCCCCGTGGCCTGGCTCTTCGGCAACGAGGCCCACGGCCTCCCCGGCGAGATCCTCACCGCAGCCGACGAAACGGTACGCATCCCGTTGTACGGCAAGGCGGAAAGCCTCAACCTGGCCACCGCGGCCGCCGTCTGCGTCTACACCACGGCGATGGCCGCACACCGCTGATCTTCTCGTCGGCCCTGGTGTCTCGGCCCTTGCCTCGGCGCCCTCAGTGTCTTCGGTCCTTGCTCTCTTCGGCTCCGTCTCTTCGCGTGGGTTGTCGCTTCGGCGCGGTCTCCGCGCAGGCTGTCCCTTCGGCGCGGTCTCCGCGTGGCTTGTTGTCCGGCTCGTGCTTCTCCGGCCCGCTTGGTTCGTCGCCTGTGCGGGGTTTCTCCGCTCTTTCGCCAGGCTGACTTCCGACCCCGCCGGACCTTCGGGCTGTCCGAGACGAGCCCCTGTCTTCCCTCCTGGCTGATCCTTCGCCCGTTCGATCTCTCGCCTGCCGGATCCCGCCTGGCCCAGTCCACCCGTTCTGCTACTCGGCTGATCCCTTTATTCGGTCGGTCTTCGGCCGACGGGGATCCTTTCGGCCTTCGCCGATCCCTGTCCTCCACCGGCATTCCCGAACGGCTTGCCGCTGTGCGTCAACTCGATGAGTCGCCGTTGCCCAACCCGCTCGCCTGCTCATCAGTGGCCATCCTTCCCTCCATCGCCGAACCTCTGCGACCCCCGAACCTTTGCCACCCCCGAGCCCCTGCCACCTTCGAACCCCTGCCACCTTCGAACCCCTCCCACCACCGAACCTCTCCGACCGCCGCACCTCTCCCGCCACCGAATCTCTGCCACACCCCTCCCACCACGAACCCCTGCCACCGCCGCACCTCTCCCGCCACCGAAAGATTTCCGTCACCCACCGCTCACACCACCAAGCGATTCTGCCCGCCTGGCCAGCCCTTCTCCGTCACTGCGCGTACCGAAAACGTCGGCAGGCGCACCCCCATCCCCACTCGTCCCGTCGATCACCACACGGCCGTGGCCGGACACCACTTCCGCTCCCGGCATCCGCGAGCCGAAGCCGAGTCCCGAGACCGGCCGCGACACCACCCCCCGCGCGCCCCGCCCCTCACCCGATGCGTTGATCATGGCCGAGGTCACCGGCGTGTTTGACCGGCGCCGGCACCGGCCGATACCGGAGCCGATCCGGCGCGGCCACTCCGGAAGCGGAGGGTGACCGGCCGGGGCCGACGCCCGATCCCCTAGACTGAGCTGCCCGATGAGCACGTGCGGCAGCCTGCCCGCGTGCCGCCGACCAGACCAGTCCGAGCGGACGCCGAGGAGTCATGTCCGGAGCCACAGAACAGCCGGTCGACGTGCTCGCACCGGAGACCCTGCGCGCGGCGATCAAGGCGGCCGAAGAGGCCTTCGCCGGCGCGGCCGACCTGGATGCCCTGGCCGCCGTCAAACCGGCCCATCTCGGGGACCAGTCGCCGCTGCTGCTCGCCCGCCGGAAGATCGGCGGCCTGCCCAAACAGGAGAAGGCCGACGCCGGCAAGCGGGTCAACGAGGCGCACCAGGCCACGCAGGCCGCATTCGACCAGCGCCGCGCGGCCCTGCAGGCGGAGCGTGACGAGCGGGTGCTCCGCGAGGAGGCCGTCGACGTCACGTTGCCGTGGGATCGCATACCGCGCGGCGCCCGGCACCCGATCAGCACGCTGTCCGAGCGGATCGCCGACGTGTTCGTGGGCATGGGCTACGAAGTCGCCGAAGGCCCGGAGCTCGAGGCCGAATGGTTCAACTTCGACGCGCTGAACTTCGGCAAGGACCACCCGGCGCGCCAGCTGCAGGACACCTTCTACGTCGGCGAGGAGGACTCCGGCCTGGTGCTGCGCACGCACACCTCGCCGGTGCAGGCCCGCAGCCTCCTGCACCGCGACCTGCCGGTGTACGTGGTGTGCCCGGGCCGCACGTACCGCACCGACGAGCTGGACGCCACGCACACCCCGGTGTTCACCCAGGTCGAGGGCCTCGCGGTGGACAAGGGCCTCACCATGGCGAACCTCAAGGGCACCCTGGATGCGTTCGCCCGCGCCATGTTCGGCGACCGGTCGAAGACCCGGCTGCGTCCGCACTTCTTCCCGTTCACCGAGCCGTCCGCCGAAGTGGACGTGTGGTTCGAGGAGAAGAAGGGCGGTGCCGGCTGGGTCGAGTGGGGCGGCTGCGGCATGGTCAACCCGAACGTGCTGCGGGCCTGTGGCGTCGACCCCGAGGTGTACTCGGGCTTCGCGTTCGGCATGGGCATCGAGCGGACCCTGCAGTTCCGCAACGGCATCCCGGACATGCGCGACATGGTCGAAGGCGACGTCCGGTTCACTCTTCCCTTCGGAACGGAGGCGTAGTGCGAGTCCCGGTGAGCTGGCTGACCGAGCACCTCGATGTGGGTGCCGAGGTCACGCCCCAGGACCTGGCGGACGCCTTCGTGCGGATCGGGATCGAGGTCGACGAGCTGAGCGGGCTCGGCCCGGTCACCGGTCCGCTGGTGGTCGGGCGGGTGGCCGAGATCGAGGAGCTGACCGGCTTCAAGAAGCCGGTCCGATTCTGCCGGGTCGAGGTCGGCGAACAGCCCGATCCCGAATCCGAGGAGTCCGAAGAGGACGATGACGAGGACGGCCCGATCGAGAACGAGGGCCCGCACGGCATCAAGACCCGCGGCATCGTCTGCGGGGCGAGCAATTTCGCCGAGGGTGACCTGGTCGTGGTCGCGCTGCCCGGTGCGGTGCTGCCCGGCGATTTCGCGATCGCCGCGCGCTCGACCTACGGCAAGGTCAGCGACGGGATGATCTGCTCGGCCAAGGAGCTGGGCCTGGGCGAGGACCACACCGGCATCCTCGTGCTGCCCCCGGGCGCGGCGATCCCCGGCGACGAGGCCCGCGAACTGCTGGGCCTCGACGACCACGTCATCGAGGTCACCCCGACGCCGGACCGCGGCTACGCGCTGTCCGTGCGCGGGCTCGCCCGCGAGCTGTCCACCGCGCTCGACGTGCCCTTCGGCGATCCGGCGTCGGTGGAGGTGCCGGCCGCCGAGAGCGAGGCGTGGCCGGTGCGGGTGGACGACCCGCAGGGCTGCCCCCGGTTCGTGCTGCGCCGGGTCACCGGGCTCGACGCGACCGCGCCGACGCCGTGGTGGATGCGCCGTCGCCTGCTGCTGGCCGGGATCCGGTCCATCTCGCTCGCCGTCGACGTGACCAACTACGTGATGCTGGAGCTCGGGCATCCGCTGCACGCGTTCGCGACCGGCGCCGTCCAGGGCGGGCTGGTGGTGCGCCGGGCCGAGGCGGGGGAGAAGCTCACCACGCTCGACGACGCCGAGCGCACGCTGGACGCCGACGACATCGTGATCGCCGACGACAGCGGTGTGATCTCGCTCGCCGGCACGATGGGCGGTGCGAGCACGGAGATCACGCCGGAGAGCACCGACGTGTTGCTCGAAGCGGCGCACTGGAATCCGGCGTCGATCAGCCGGACCGCGCGTCGGCACAAGCTGTTCTCCGAAGCGGCGAAACGGTTCGAGCGGTTCACCGACCCGGCGCTCTGCGCGGCCGCGGTCGAGCTGGCCGCACGGCTGCTGCGCCAGTACGGCGAGGGCTCGATCCAGCCCGGCCGCACCGACGTAGGCGGCGTGGCCCCGAACCCGCCGGTGACCATGCCGATCAACCTGCCCGACCAGGTCGCCGGGGTGCGTTACCAGCGGGGCGTCACGGTGCGCTGGCTCGGCCAGATCGGCTGCAAAGTCCAGGTGAGCACCACCGACGAAGGGGTTTCGGTGGTCACCGCGGTGCCGCCGAGCTGGCGCGCCGACCTCGTGCAGCCGGCCGACCTCGTCGAAGAGGTGCTGCGGCTCGAGGGCTACGACAGCATCCCCTCGGTGCTGCCCGCCGCCCCGGCCGGCCGCGGGCTCACCGATGCGCAGCGCCGACGCCGGGCGATCTCGCGTGCGCTCGCGGAGGCCGGCTATGTCGAGGTGCTGCCGTTCCCGTTCGTGAGCGACACGGTGTGGGACGCCTTCGGCCTGCCCGCCGACGACGTGCGCCGCACGACGATGCGCGTGCGCAACCCGCTCGAGGCAGATCAGGACCGGATGGCCACCACCCTGCTGCCGGGCTTGCTGGACACCTTGCAGCGCAACGTTTCCCGCGGGATCAAGGACCTGTCGCTGTTCCACATCGGACAGGTCGTGCTGCCGAAGCCGCATCAGCTCGCCGTGCCCGACCCGGGGGTGGCGCACCGGCCGAGCGACGAGGAGCTGGCTCTGCTCGAAGCGGCGGTGCCGGCGCAGCCGGTCCACGTCGCCGCGGTGCTCGCCGGGCAGCACAGCCGGGCCGGCTGGTGGGGCAAGGGCGAACCGGCCGGCTGGGCCGATGCGGTGCAGGCCGCCCGGCTCGTCGCCGAGGCCGCCGGGGTGACCCTGACCGTGCAGGCGGCGGATCTTCTGCCGTGGCATCCGGGCCGCTGCGCGCAGTTGCGCGTCGGGGACTGGCCGGTCGGGCACGCGGGCGAGCTGCACCCGAAGGTCGTCGAAGCGCTGGGGCTGCCGCCGCGCACGGTCGCGATGGAGCTCGATCTCGACGCGGTCCCGCTGCCCGATTCCCGCCCGGCGCCGAGCATTTCGGCCTATCCGCCGGTGTTGCTCGACGTCGCGCTCGTCGCGGACGCCGAGGTGTCGTCGGCCGAGCTCGCCGACGTGCTCCGGACCGGCGCCGGTGATCTGCTCGAGGAGATCACTCTCTTCGACGTGTACACCGGGAAGCAGCTGGAGGACGGCCGGCGTTCGCTCGCCTACAAGCTCCGCTTCCGGGCGCCGGATCGCACCCTCACCGTGGACGAGGCCACCAAGGCCCGCGACGAAGCCGTCAAGGCCGCGGGCGAGCGCTTCGGAGCCACGCTGCGCGCCTGACCACCGCCGCCCCCGTCTGCCGACGCCTTCTCCGGAGGCGGGGGCGAGCGGATGGTTCAGCCGAGGTGCTTCAACGCCTCCCGGGTGGACAGCGGTGAGAGTGCGGGATGGTCGTGGATGAACGCCCGCACCCAGTCCGGCGCCAGCCGGGCATGATCGCGCAGCGCCCAGCCGATTCCCTTGCGCAGGAAGAAATCCGGGTCTTCGGCGGTGGCCTCGACAGCGGCCGTGAGCAGCTTGCGATCGACCTCGTGCTTCGCCCCGATCTGGCAGATCACCGCCGTGCGCCGGCGCCAGCGGTCGGCGTCGGTGGCCCAGGCCAGCAGGAGCGGGGTGACCTCCGCCCGGTGCGCCCGCAGGATCGGCCCGACCCGCCGGATCGCCAGCTCGTCGACGTAGTCCCACCAGGCCCCGGTGACGATCAGCTCCTCGTACATCGGCAGCAGCCCCGGGTCTTGCCAGCGCCGGTAGGCGCGGTATCCGGAAAGTGCGATCGCGGCATAGCGTTCCTCGCGGTATTCCGCGTCCCGCCACAGTGCGAGCACGGTTTTGGTGAACGTCACCCGATCCGGCAGAGGATGCTCGGCGAAGACCGCCTTCGTGAGCCCGGCGCGCGCCGGGCTCGGCACGCCGCGGAACGGCATCTCCGACTTCATGTAGGCCCGCATCGCCGGTGCCCGGTCCGCATCCGCGAGCTGGGAAAGTCCATTTCGGACTGCGGCGATCAGCTTCCCGTCCCCACCCATTCATGATCACCTCGATCAGGTCGGTTCCCCGCACCGGGAGAACGGCGCCTTCCGGCCCCGAACTGGTGCCGGTGCCTGGCCTTCGATAGCTTCGTCGAATTCTGCTGATCTTCGGAAGAAAAGGATCACCGTGAGGAGCATTGCCGCCGTACTGGCCGCCACGGCTTTCGGGGCCACGGCACTGACCGCTGTGCCCGCTGCCGCGGAGCCGGCCGCCGCGCCGGGATACACCCCGCCTCCGATCACCTGGGGGCCGTGTCACACGAGCGGCCTCGGCTCCGCCGAATGCGGATTCCTGGTGGTGCCGATGGACTACGCCCGGCCCGGCGCCGAGAAGGTGCGGATCGCGGTGTCGCGGGTCAAGCACACCGCCGCCGAGTACCAGGGCGTGATGGTGGTCAACCCCGGCGGTCCCGGTGCTTCCGGGCTCGGGCTTGCGCGGCTCGGCCGCTCGGTTCCGCACAAGGCCGGGGACGGCTACGACTGGGTGGGCTTCGACCCGCGCGGGGTCGGCGACAGCGAGCCGAAGATCACCTGCGACGGGAACTACACCTCCTACGCCCGTCCGCCGTACGTGCCTTCGGCCCCGGGCGTGGAGAGTGCGTGGCTGGCCAGGACGAAGGGGTACGCCGACGCGTGCGCGAAGAACGGCGCGATCCTTGAGCACGTGAAGACCGTCGACGTCGCGCAGGACATGGAAAGCCTGCGCAAGGCGCTCGGTGAAAAACAGCTCAACTACTACGGCTTCTCCTACGGCACCTACCTCGGCCAGGTCTACAGCACGCTCTACCCGGAGCACGTGCGGCGCATGGTGCTGGACGGCAACGTGGATCCGCAGCGGATCTGGTACCGGAGCAACTTCGACCAGGACGCCGCCTTCGACCGCACGATCAAGGTCTACTTCGACTGGCTCGCCAAGTACGACGGGATCTACCACCTCGGCAAGACCGGTGCCGAGGTCCAGCAGCTTTGGTACGACCAGCGTGCGCGGCTCGACAACGCCCCGGCCGGCGGCAAGATCGGCGGCTCCGAGTGGACCGACATCTTCCTCAAGGCCGGTTACTACGTGTTCGGCTGGCAGGGCATGGCCGACGCCTTCGCCGGCTGGGTGCACCGCGGCGACTGGCAGCCGCTCAAGAAGCTCTACGACGAGGCGAACCCACAGGGCGACGACAACGGCTACGCGGTCTACGCCTCGGTGCAGTGCACGGACGCGCCGTGGCCGAAGAACTGGCACCGGTGGCGTTCCGATTCCTGGCGGACGCATTTCCGCGCGCCGTTCGAAACCTGGGGCAACACCTGGTTCAACGCGCCCTGCGCGAACTGGCCCGCCACATCCGGGCACCCGGTGCGCGTTGACGGCAGCAAGGTTTCCGCGGCGCTGTTGATCAGCGAGGAACTGGATGCCGCGACGCCGTATGAGGGCAGTCTCGAGGTGCGCACATTGTTCCCCCGATCGAGTCTGATCAGCGCCCCCGGCGGGACCACGCACGCCGGGTCGCTTTCCGGCGTCGCGTGCGTGGACGACAAGGTCGCCGCCTACCTCGCGACCGGTGCTCTGCCGGAGCGCACCGCGGGCCACGGATCGGACGTCCAGTGCGAGCCCGTGCCGCCGCCGGTGCCCACCGCGGGCAAGGCGAAGCCGAAGGCTGATTCCCCAGCGCAGCAGCCGGTTCAGCGGGTGCTCGCCGACCTGCCGCGGTTTTGATCCGCAGGTGGTGCCCCGGCCCGGTCCGCCCGGCCGGGGCACTGCCCGTCTTTGCTCTCGCATCGATCCCCCTCGGTCGTCTTTCGTGGTCGCCGGAGACGCTACGACGAGGGTCCGACAATTTCGGAGCGGGGTCACCCGATCGCGCTAAGTGAGTGAAATGTGTCGGGGGTCGCGGCTACCTTCGCCGCCATGACGATCATCCATGAGCACCGGACCGAGATCCGGGCAGGAGACATTCAGTACCAGGTCGCCGTGATCACCCGGACCGAAGGTGGTGAACCGGACCGGGTCACCGTCACGATCGGGGCCGAGCGGCCTGATGGCGAACCGGTCGCCGAGGGCCGGCTCGACCTCGATGTGGCGTCGGTCCCCACGGTCGCCGAGCTGCTCGGCACGAGCCTGCGCTCGTTCACCGGCGGCGTCCGGAGAAGATCCGGCAACCGGCCCGCCCGGCAGGGGCAGCCGTGGACCGACGAGATGGAAGCCGAACTCGAAGCCCGCTGGCTCGCCGGGGAGTCGGTGGTGGACATCGCCCGGCATTTCGACCGGACGCCAGGCGGGATCCGGGCCCGGCTGCCTCGCGTCGGCTGCGATCCGGAGCGGCCGGGCAATCATCTGCCGACGCCGCCCAGCCTGCGGGACGGGGACGAGGCGGAGGAAGGGGCGGCCTGAGGCATGCCGGCCGGGCCGCTGGTTCCGCGGTTCGGTGCAGGTGGTGGCGGGTCCGGGGGAAAGACGCCAGGGGAGGGGCGATCGAGGTGGGCAAACCCTGTTTGTTTGAGATTGCACGCTCGTGCATAATCATTCGTATGACGGTGAAGATCGCGGTGGCCGGCGCGAGCGGGTACGCCGGTGGCGAACTGCTGCGCCTGCTGCTGACCCATCCCGAGGTCGAGATCGGCGCACTGACCGCGGCGAGCAGTGCGGGGACAACGCTGGGCACGCACCAGCCGCACCTCGTGCCGCTGGCCGGGCGAGTGCTGGCCGAGACCACCCCGGAGACCCTGTCCGGTCACGACGTGGTGTTCCTTGCTTTGCCGCACGGGCATTCCGCGGGGATCGCCGCGCAGCTCGGCCCGGAGGTGCTCGTCGTCGATCTCGGTGCCGACCATCGGCTCGCCGATCCGGGCGACTGGGCGCGCTGGTACTCCGGCGAGCACGCCGGGCAGTGGCCGTACGGGCTGCCGGAGCTGCCCGGCGCACGCGAGAAGCTGGCCGGTACCAAGCGGATCGCGGTCCCCGGGTGCTTCCCGACCGGCGGGTCGCTCGCGCTGGCGCCCGCGCTGGCCGCCGGGCTGGTCGAGCCGGCCGTCACCGTGGTCTCGGTCACCGGCACGTCCGGGGCGGGCAAGAGCCTCAAGCCGAATCTGCTCGGTTCGGAGGTGATGGGCAACGCCAGTGCCTACGGCGTGGCCGGCGCGCACCGGCACACGCCGGAGTTCGCGCAGAATCTCTCGGCTGCCGCGGGCAAGCGGGTGGCGGTGTCGTTCACTCCGGTGCTCGCCCCGATGCCGCGTGGCATCCTCACCACGGCGAGCGCGCCGCTGGCGGCGGACGTGGACGAGCCCGCGGCGCGGGCGGTCTACGAAAAGGCCTACGACGCCGAGCCGTTCGTGCAGCTGCTGCCACCGGGCACCTGGCCGGCGACGGCCGCGACGGTCGGTTCCAACAACGTCCAGCTGCAACTCGGGGTGGACGTGGACGCGGGCAGGCTGGTCGTCGTCGCCGCGATCGACAATCTCACCAAGGGCACCGCGGGCGGTGCCGTGCAATCGATGAACCTGGCGCTCGGTTTCCCCGAGGCCACCGGACTTTCCACCGTGGGAGTGGCACCGTGACCGTCACCGGCCCCCAGGGCTTCCGCGCCGCCGGCGTCGCCGCCGGGATCAAGGCATCCGGCGCGCTCGATCTCACCCTCGTCGTCAACGACGGCCCGCTCGACGTCGCGGCAGGCGTGTTCACCCGCAACGCGATCAAGGCCGCGCCGGTGCTGTGGTCGCAGGAAGTGCTCAAACAGCAGCGGCTGAAGGCGGTCGTGCTCAACTCCGGCGGCGCGAACGCGGCGACCGGCCCGGCCGGGTTCCAGGACACGCACGCCACCGCCGAGAAGGTTGCGCAGGTGCTGGGCACCGGGGCGATCGAGGTGGCGGTGTGCTCCACCGGCCTGATCGGCGAACGGCTGCCGATGCCCGCCGTACTGTCCGGTGTGGACAGTTCGGTCCGGGCGCTGGACACCACGCCCGAGGCCGGGCTGAACGCGGCCACCGGCGTGATGACCACCGACAGCAAGCCGAAGGAGGCCTTCGCACGCCACGAGAACGGGTGGAGTGCCGGTGGTTTCGCGAAGGGCGCGGGCATGCTCGCACCCAACCTGGCGACGATGTTGTCCGTGCTGACCACCGACGCCGTGGTAGACAAGGAAACCCTCGACCGCGCCCTGCGTGCGGCCACCCGCATCACGTTCGACCGGCTCGACGTCGACGGCGGCACGTCCACCAATGACACGGTGCTGGTGCTGGCCTCGGGTGCGAGCGGGGTCGAGCCGTCCGAAGCCGAGCTGACCGAACTCCTCACCGCGGTCAGCCTCGACCTCGTACAGCAGCTGCGTGCGGACTCCGAGGGCGCGACCAAGGACGTCGACATCACCGTGCGGGGTGCGGCCTCCGAGGCGGACGCCATCGTGGTGGCGCGCACGATCGCGGAGGACAACCTCGTCAAGACCGCGTTTTTCGGTTCCGACCCGAACTGGGGCCGGATCGCCATGGCGCTCGGCCGAGCACCGGCGCAGCTGGCCCCCGAAACGCTGTCGATCACGATCAACGGGGCCACGCTGTTCGCCGCCGGTACCACGGCCGAGGACCGCTCGGCCGCGGATCTCTCCGGGCGGGCCATCGAGGTCGTCGTGGACCTGGGCGTCGGCAGTTCGGCCGCCACGATCTACACCACGGACCTCTCGCACGGGTACGTCGAAGAGAACAGCGCGTACTCGTCATGATGAGCACAGACGGGCTGGTCCCCGCAGACGAACGGCTCGCGACCGCGGCGGAGAAGGCCGGGGTGCTGATCGAAGCCCTGCCCTGGCTGCAGCAGTTCCGCGGCGCCACGGTGGTCGTCAAGTACGGCGGCAACGCGATGATCGACGACGAGCTGAAGGCGGCCTTCGCCGAGGACATGGTGTTCCTGCGGCTCGTGGGGCTGCACCCGGTCGTCGTGCACGGCGGCGGTCCGCAGATCACCGCGATGCTCGCCCGGCTCGGTGTGCCGGGGGAGTTCAAGGGCGGCCTGCGGGTGACCACCCCGGAGACCATGGACATCGTGCGCATGGTGCTGGTCGGGCAGGTCAGCCGGGAGCTGGTCGGCCTGATCAACGCACACGGCCCGTACGCGGTGGGCATCTCCGGTGAGGACGCGCGGCTGTTCACGGCCGAGCGCAAACACGCCACTGTGGACGGTGAGCCGGTGGACATCGGCCTGGTCGGCGAGGTGGCCGCGGTCAACCCGGACGCGGTCCTCGACATCGTCAACGCCGGGCGCATCCCGGTGGTGTCGACCGTGGCCCCGGATGTCGATGGCGTGGTGCACAACGTGAACGCCGACACCGCGGCCGGGGCGCTCGCCGCCGCGCTCGGGGCGGAGAAGCTCGTGGTGCTCACCGATGTCGAAGGCCTCTACGCCAACTGGCCGGACCGCTCCTCGCTGATCGGCCGGATCTCCGTCGACCGCCTTGAGACCATGCTGCCGGACCTGGCCAGCGGGATGATCCCGAAAATGGAGGCCTGCCTGCGCGCGGTGCGCGGCGGAGTACGCGGCGCGCACGTGATCGACGGCCGGCTCGCGCATTCGGTGCTGCTCGAAGTCTTCACCTCGCGCGGCGTCGGCACCATGGTCCTGCCCGAAACCTCCCTTCCCGGAACGGAGCACCCGTGACCCCCCTGAAGTCCAATGAGGACGGCCGGCGGCACTGGCAGTCGGCCGTGATGGACAACTACGGCACCCCCGGCCTGACCCTGGTCCGCGGCGAAGGAGCGCGGGTCTGGGACGCCGACGGCGCGGAGTACGTCGATCTCGTCGGCGGTATCGCGGTCAACGCGCTCGGCCATGCCCACCCGGACGTGGTGCGTGCGGTGACCGAGCAGATCGGCACGCTCGGGCACACGTCGAACCTCTACGTCAACCCGGTCACGGTCGAGCTGGCCGAGGCGCTGCTGGACGTCGCGGGGCTGGCCGGGCAGGGCAAGGTCCTGTTCGTCAACTCCGGTGCGGAGGCCAACGAGGCCGCGCTGAAGATCAGCCGGCTCACCGGGCGCAGCAAGATCGTGGCCGCCGAAGGTGCGTTCCACGGCCGCACCATGGGCGCGCTCTCTCTCACCGGGCAGCCCGGCAAACGGGACCCGTTCGCGCCGCTGCTGCCCGGGGTCACGCATGTGCCGTTCGGCGACATCGAGGCGCTGCGTGCCGCGGTCGACGGCGAGACCGCCGCGGTGTTCCTGGAACCGGTGCTCGGCGAGGCCGGGGTGATCCCCGCGCCGGACGGGTACCTCCAGGCCGCCCGCGAGTTCACCAAAGCCGCCGGCGCGCTGCTCGTGCTCGACGAGGTGCAGACCGGCATAGGCCGGCTCGGCACCTGGTTCGCCTTCCAGCAGACCGGGATCGTGCCGGACGTGATCACCCTCGCCAAGGGCGTCGGCGGCGGGCTGCCGCTCGGCGCCGTGATCGGCGTCGGCGCCGCGGGCGATCTGCTCAAACCCGGGCAGCACGGCACCACCTTCGGCGGCAACCCGGTGTGCTGCGCGGCCGGGCTCGCTGTGCTCCGCGCGATCAGCAGGGACAATCTGCTCGACCACGTCTCCGCGCTCGGCAAGGACGTCGTCGCCGGGGTGGAGGCACTCGGCCACCCGCTCGTCACCGAGGTGCGCGGCAGCGGGCTGTTGCTGGGTATCGGCCTGCGTGAGCCGGTCTCCGCGGCGGTGGCCCGGTCCGCGCAGCAGGCCGGATACCTGGTCAACCCGGTCGCACCCAACGCCATCCGGCTCGCCCCGCCGCTCGTGCTCGACGAGCGGCAAGCCCGCGGATTCCTCGCCGCCCTGCCGGGCGCGCTCGACTCCGCCACGACGAAGGACACCGACTGATGCCCCGCCATTTCCTCCGCGATGACGACGTCACCCCCGCCGAACAGACCGCCCTGCTCGATCTGGCCGACCGGTTGAAGGCCGATCCGCTCGGCACGAAGGCGCTGGCCGGGCGCACGGTGGCGGCGATCTTCGAGAAGAACTCCACCCGCACCCGGTTCTCCTTCGAGGTCGGCATCAGCCAGCTCGGCGGGCACCCGGTGATCGTCGACGGCCGCTCCATGCAGCTGGGCCGCGAGGAGACCATCGAGGACACCTCGCGGGTGCTCTCGCGCTACGTCGACGCCGTCGTCTGGCGGACGTTCGCGCAGAAACGGATCGACTCGATGGCCACGGTCGCCTCGATCCCGATCGTCAACGCGCTCACCGACGAGTTCCACCCTTGCCAGGCTCTCACCGATCTGATGACCATCCGCGAGCGGAAGGGCAAGCTCGCCGGTCTGACCCTGAGCTACCTCGGCGACGGGGCGAACAACATGGCGCACTCGCTGCTGCTGGCCGGCTGCACCGCCGGCATGAACGTGCGGGTCGTGTCGCCCGAGGGATTCCGGCCCGATCCGCAGGTGGTGCTGGACGCCGAGCGGCGGGCCGCCGAAACCGGCGGCAGCGCGGTCCTCTGCACCGATCCGCACGAGGCGGTCGAGGGCGCGGACGTGCTCGTCACCGACACCTGGACCTCGATGGGGCAGGAGAACGACGGGCTCGACCGGGTCGGCCCGTTCCGCGCCCTGCAGATCAACGCCGCGCTGCTCGAGCGGGCCGCGGACGAGGCGATCGTGCTGCACTGCCTGCCCGCGCACCGGGGCTGGGAGATCACCGACGAGGTGCTCGACGGCCCGGCCAGCGCGGTGTGGGACGAGGCGGAGAACCGGCTGCACGCGCAGAAGGCGCTGCTGGTCTGGTTGTTCGGGCAGTCCGGCCGATGACCGGCAGCCGGGTCGGCCGCCAGGCGCGGATCACCGAGTTGGTGTCCACGATGGCCATCCGCAGCCAGACCGAGCTGGCGAGGCTGCTCGCCGCCGAGGGCATCGAGGTCACTCAGGCGACCCTGTCGCGCGATCTCGACGAACTGGGCGCGGTCAAGCTGCGCGGCGCCGATTCCGGAGCACCGGTCTACGTCATCCCCGAGGACGGCAGCCCGGTGCGCGGGGTCCAGGGCGGGACCTCGCGGCTGGCCCGGCTGCTTGCCGAGCTGATGGTGTCCGCCGACTCGTCGGGCAACCTGACCGTGCTGCGCACCCCGCCGGGGGCCGCGCAGTTCCTGGCCAGCGCCATCGACCGTGCCGCGCTGGAGGAGGTCGTCGGATCCATCGCCGGGGACGACACCGTCGCGGTGATCGCTCGGGAGCCGCTCAGCGGGCGGGATCTCGCCGAGCGATTCACTGCGCTCGCGCAGCGGTCCGCCGAAACACTCGAAGGAGGAACGCCGTGACCAGCCGGGTCGTGCTCGCCTACTCGGGCGGGCTCGGCTCTTCGGTCGCCCTCGGCCTGCTTGCCCGGCAGGCCGAGGTCATCGCCGTCATTGTCGATTTCGGCACCGGCGACGTCGACCTCGATGCGGTCCGCCGGCGGGCTGTTGTGGCGGGAGCCGCGGAGGTCGCGGTGATAGCGGCCCGGGACGAGTTCGTGGACCGCTACTGTCTCGCGGCGCTGCAGGCCAACGCGGTCCTTTTCGGACGATATCCACTGGTCGCCTCGCTGGCCCGGCCCGTGCTGGCCGGCCATGTCGTCGCGGTGGCGGAAAGCCTTGGCGCGTCGGCGATCGCGCACGGTGGGGACTGCCTGCTCGGCAAGATAGCCGGGGACCTCGCGCCCCGGCTGCACGTGCTCGAACCACTGGCGGAATGCGCTGTCGCGGCGGACTACGCGCGTGCGCACGGTTTGCCCACCGGCGGTCCCCAAGTGTCGATCAAGCGCACGGTGTGGGGCCGCGGCGGGGCGGCCCAGGCACCGCTGTTCTCCTACACCGAAAACGCGGCGGTGAACGCCGATGCTCCGGACGAGGTCGTGGTGAGCTTCGAACGCGGCGTGCCGATCGCGGTCGACGGCGAGACGGTGTGCGTGACCGAGGCCGTCCAGCGGCTCGGGTATCGCGCCGGGATGCACGGAGTCGGCCGCTTCGATCCGGCCGGGGACGGCCGGGAAGGCTACGAGGCACCCGGAGCGGCCGCGCTCATCATCGCGCACCGGGAGCTGGAAGCCCGCACCCTTGACCGGGACCTGGCCCGGTTCAAACAGGGGATCGATCGCCGCTGGACCGATCTCGTGCACGACGGCTCGTGGTTCTCGCCGTTGCGGGAGCCACTCGACGCGTTCATCCGGCAGGCGCAGGAACGCGTCACCGGTGATGTGCGGCTGCTCCTGCACGCAGGCACCGCCGCCGTCCCCGGCACACCCGAAACCCCCGGCGCCGCCGGGAGGCGCCGCCGCACAGCGGGGGCGCGGTACCGTCCGGTGACCGGACGGACCCCGCTGGGCCAGGCCTGGCATCCGACCACCCAGGCGTCCTGAGACGCCGGATCGAGAAAGGCAGAACGTGAGCGGGAAAGACCAGCCGGTGCAGCTGTGGGGCGGCCGGTTCGCCAGTGGCCCGGCCGAGGCGATGGCGGCGCTGAGCGCCTCCACCCATTTCGACTGGCGCCTGGCGACCTACGACATCGCGGGCTCGCGCGCGCACGCCCGCGTGCTGCGCAAGGCGGGCCTGCTGACCGACACCGAGCTGGCCGGCATGCTCGACGCGCTCGATACACTGGCCCAGGATGTGCAGTCCGGCGCGTTCACCCCGACCGTCGCCGACGAGGACGTGCACACGGCCCTGGAGCGCGGCCTGCTCGAACGGGCCGGCACCGAGCTGGGCGGCAAGCTGCGCGCGGGCAGGTCGCGCAATGACCAGGTGGCCACGCTGTTCCGGATGTGGCTGCGCGACGCCGCCCGCCGGGTCGTGGCGGGCACGCTCGACGTGATCGACGCGATCGTGGCGCAGGCGAGCCGGCATCCGGAGGCGATCCTGCCCGGCCGCACGCATCTGCAGCACGCGCAACCTGTTCTGCTCGCGCACCACCTGATGGCCCACGGCCAGGCACTGCTGCGCGACGTCTCCCGGCTGCGCGACTGGGACGCGCGCACCGCGGAATCGCCGTACGGGTCCGGGGCGCTCGCCGGATCGTCGCTCGGGCTGGACCCGGAGGCCGTGGCCACCGAGCTGGGCTTCGACACGAGTGTGGAGAACTCGATCGACGGCACCGCCTCGCGGGATTTCGTGGCCGAGTTCGGCTTCGCCGTGGCGATGCTCGCGGTGCACCTGTCCCGGATCGCCGAAGAGGTGATCATCTGGAACACCGCCGAGTTCGGCTATGTCACGCTGGACGACGCGTGGGCTACCGGCAGTTCGATCATGCCGCAGAAGAAGAATCCGGATGTCGCCGAGCTGACCAGGGGCAAGGCGGGCCGGCTGATCGGCAACCTCACCGGGCTGCTCGCGACGCTGAAGGCGCAGCCGCTGGCCTACAACCGCGATCTGCAGGAGGACAAGGAGCCGGTCTTCGATTCGGTGGAACAGCTGGAGCTGCTGTTCCCGGCGATCGCGGGCATGCTCGCCACCCTCACCTTCCACACCGACCGGCTGGCCGAACTCGCCCCCGCCGGGTTCACCCTCGCCACCGACATCGCCGAGTGGCTGGTGCGGCAGGGGGTGCCGTTCCGGGTGGCGCACGAGGCCGCGGGGGAAAGCGTGCGCGTGGCGGAGTCCCGCGGAGTCGGCCTCGACGAGCTGACCGACGAGGAGTTCCGGGCGATCAACCCGGCGCTGACCCCGGCGGTACGCGAGGTGCTGACCGTCGAGGGTTCGGTGCGCTCCCGAAACGCCCGCGGCGGTACCGCGCCGGAGCGGGTCGCGGAACAACGCGAGCGGCTGGCTGAGCGGATCGCCGGGCACCGGCACTGGCTGAAGTGAGGCCGCCGGGCGTGCCTGGCTAGGCTGCGCGGTGGACGAGGGGAGTGCGCGTGGACCGGTTGTTCCGGCGCGAGGAGCTGGCACTGGACCCGGTCGAGCTGGCCCGGCTGCTGCTCGGCGCGGTCCTGGAGGCCGAGACGGCCGAGGGCACGGTCGGGGTCCGGCTGGTCGAGGTGGAGGCCTATCGGGGTCTCGACGATCCGGCGTCGCACTGCTATCGGGGCAAGACCCCGCGCAACGCCGTGATGTGGGGGCCGGCCGGGCACCTCTACGTCTATTTCGTCTACGGCATGCACTTCTGCGCGAACGTGGTCGGCACCGAGGACGGCCTGCCCGGAGCGGTGCTGCTGCGTGCGGGTGAGGTGGTCGAGGGTGCCGGCCTCGTGCGTGCGCGGCGGCCGAATGCCCGCGGCAACGGCGAGCTGGCCAAGGGCCCGGCCATCCTCACCTCGGTCCTCGGGCTGGACCGGCACTGGAACGGGGCCGACCTCACCGATCCCGCGTCGCCGGTACGGCTGCGGATCGGGGAGCGGGTGCCCGCGGACCGGATCCGGGTCGGGCCGCGGGTTGGCGTGGCCATGGCGATGGACACGCCGTGGCGGTTCTGGGTGGACGGCTCGCCCGCGGTGTCCACCTACCGACGCGGTGGGAAACGGCGCCCGGTACGCCCCGCCGGATAGTCGCTTGACCTGGTGCGGGAGGATCTATGACCGTGAGCGAGCACATCCTTGACGAGTTGTCCTGGCGCGGTCTGATCGCGCAGTCCACCGACCTCGGCGCGCTGCGCCGGGAACTCGACCAGGGCCCGCTCACGCTGTATTGCGGCTTCGATCCGACAGCGCCCAGCCTGCACGCGGGCAACCTGGTCCCGCTGCTGATGCTCAAGCGCTTCCAGCGCGCCGGGCACCGGCCGATCGTGCTGGCCGGCGGCGCGACCGGGATGATCGGCGACCCCCGGGACACCGGCGAGCGCACGCTCAACACGCTCGAGGTCGTGTCCGAATGGGCCGGCCGGATCCGCGGCCAGCTCGAACGGTTCGTCGATTTCGACGATTCGCCGACCGGGGCGATCGTGACGAACAACCTGAACTGGACCGGGCAGCAGAACGTGCTCGAATTCCTCCGGGACATCGGAAAGCACTTCCCGGTGAACACGATGCTCAACCGGGAAACGGTGAAGCGCCGGCTCGAATCCGACGGCATGTCCTACACCGAATTCAGCTACCTGCTGCTGCAGTCGCAGGACTACCTGCAGCTGTACCGGCAATACGGCTGCAAGCTGCAGGTCGGCGGCTCGGACCAGTGGGGAAACCTGGTCGGCGGGGTCGACCTGATCCGCCGGGTGGACAGCGGTACCGCGCACGCGCTGACCGCGCCGCTGGTCACCGACGCCGAGGGCCGCAAGTTCGGCAAGTCCACCGGTGGCGGGAACCTGTGGCTCGATCCGGACATGACCTCGCCCTACGCCTGGTACCAGTACTTCGTGAACGTCGGCGACGCCGACGTGCTCCGGTACCTGCGCATGTTCAGCTTCCTCGAACGCGAGGAGATCGACGCGCTGGCCGAGGACACCGAACAGCGCCCGCACCTGCGGGCCGCGCAGAAGAAGCTCGCCGAGGAATTCACCAACCTGGTGCACGGCGAGGACCAGACGCGGCAGGTCATCGCGGCCAGCCAGGCCCTGTTCGGCCGCGGTGAGCTGAGCGGGCTCGACGAGCGCACGCTGGACGCGGCGATGGCCGAGGTCCCGAGCGGCAAGATCGGCACGGACGGCGCCGCGACGATCGTCGACCTCCTGCTCGCCGCGGGACTGGTGGACAGCAAGGGCGCCGCGCGCCGCACCGTCAAGGAGGGTGGCGCGTACGTGAACAACGTGAAGATCGGCGACGAGGAGTGGCGGCCCGCGGCGTCGGACGCTCTGCACGGGCGCTGGCTCGTCGTGCGCAAGGGCAAGCGGAACGTGGCCGGCGTGCGCCTCGGCGGCTGACTTCGGGTCCACCCCCTGGAACAGGCCCCTGACCTGCGGTGATGCGGTTAGGGGACCCCCCTGTTTTGGGGGGTTGGGGGGCGTGTAATGTTCTCCAGGTCGCCAGGGAGACCGGGTGGCTGCGGGACACGAACCAAGCTCTCACCTTGAAGGTGATTGAGTGGGTGTCCTGCTTTAAGACTGCTAGGAATGACTGCTTCGGTGTGGTCTGGGCCCTGTGGGGTTCGGGTTGTGCTGTGGGTGTGTTGCTTGAGAACTCAACAGTGTGCTAGTGAACTAAGCCAGTAGAGCTTTTATGTTTTGAAACCCCTCGTCGGGGTTTCCTTTGAGGTTACATTATTGTAGTCTGGATTGACTCATTCATTGTTGGAGAGTTTGATCCTGGCTCAGGACGAACGCTGGCGGCGTGCTTAACACATGCAAGTCGAACGCTGAAGCATCTTCGGGTGTGGATGAGTGGCGAACGG